>NZ_JBHYGG010000288.1:0-38121 GCF_051859125.1 Gemmata sp. | reverse complement strand
ATAACCGATTAGAGGCTGCCACAACGACTTGCGGTTCACCAGACAGAGCCTAGTCCGTGTGGGGGGGAGCACAGCACGTGTCACTGTCGAACTTGCAGAATCGGCTAGGCTCGATGCCGTTCCGTCGCGTCGGTTTCCTCGGGAGTTATTGCAGTTCGAGGACGCTGGTAGCGTTGAGTTTCCCGATGACAAACCCGAGTTGTTGTGGAATGTTGCTTACGGTGCGGGTCGCCGAGTCGGCACTGCTTCGCTGAGCGACTCGCAACAGGACGACCCTGCCGCGACGCTGTTCGATGATCGTGCCGAGTTGCGTAACCCCGAGGAGTGGTTGCTCCAACTCGACTACGCGGCGGCGAAGGCGCACAAGGGCGACAAGGAGCCGCACGAGCGGCTCGGGAAGGCCAAGGAACTGCTCCTCAACATCCTCCCCGACATTGAGGACATTCGGCTCGCGACGACGAGCGGGCCGACGCCGAAGCCGCGGGCCGAGTTCAAAACCCCCTATGGGTGGGTGCAACTCCGCCAGCTCGGGTACGGCTACCAGACGCTCATCACCTGGGTCGCGGACCTCGCGAACCGCATGGCCGAGCGCTACCCCGACAGCCCGAACCCGCTCGCCGAGCCCGCCGTGGTGCTCGTGGACGAGATCGACCTGCACCTGCACCCGCAGTGGCAGCGGAAGCTGATGGGGTTCCTCACCGAGCGGTTCCCGAACACGCAGTTCATCGCCACCGCCCACAGCCCGCTCGTCGCGCAGGCGGCCGCCGACGCGAACCTGGCCGTGCTGCGGCGCGAGGGCGACCACGTCGTCATCGACAACGAGGTGGACAACATCCGCAACTGGCGGGTCGATCAGATCCTCACCAGCGACCTGTTCGGCCTCGAAACCGCCCGGCCCCCGCAGATCGAGGCGGCGCTCCTCGAGCGCCGCAAGTTGCTGGCCAAGTCGCGGCTGACGGCCGCCGACACCCGCCGGGTGAAGGAACTCGAAGCGCTCATCGGCGAGTTGCCGTTCGGCGAGACGGAACAGGAGCGCACGGACCGCGACGAGATCAAGAAGACGCTCGACCTGCTGATGAAGGAGCGGAAAGCCGCCCCATGATCCGCGTCACGAAGCGCAGCGCGCCCCCTGCGGTTTTGACCACGCGCGGAGTTCCGGCCGCACTGGCCCACTGCGCCGCGTACGACGGCGGCACCCGAGAGTTCCCGAGCGGCGACTTCAACAGCTCCATCTACGCGGCGGACGAGGTGAAGGACGCGCTCCGCGTGGACCAGCACCGCAAGTGCGCGTTCTGCGAGTCGCGGTTCGATCACACTGGCTACGGCGACGTCGAGCACTACCGCCCGAAGGCCGGGTACAAGCAGCGGGCGTCCGACTCGCTCCGCCGCCCCGGCTACTACTGGCTCGCCTACGAGTGGGCGAACCTCTTCTACTCGTGCCAGCTCTGCAACCAGCAGTTCAAGCGGAACCTGTTCCCGCTCGCCGACGGCCGCCACCGCGCCCGCTCGCACGGCGCGGACCTGACCCGCGAGCGCCCCCTCATCGTCAACCCTGTTTCGCACGACCCGGCGGCCTACCTCGGGTTCCGCAAGGAGTACGCCTTCGCGATTCGTGGGTGCCGCGAGGGGCGGGCCACGATCGCGGTTCTCGGGCTGAACCGCGACGCGCTGGCCGAGAAGCGGCGGGAGCGGGTGGAAGACCTGGAGCGGCACCGCCAAACGCTCGCCGCACTGCGCGACTTCGTGGCTACGAACCCGGTACCCGCGTTGGTCGCCCGGGTCGCGGTCCACGAAGGGGTGCTTCGCGAGGCGATCGAGGACCGCGCCGAGTACGCCGCGATGGCACGCGCGTCCGTCCCACCTCGCTGACCGTTCCTTCCCATCTCCCCAAAACTCGCGCCCGCGCATCCCCTCCATCCCGCCCCGTCGGGCCAGACGCGCCCCGGGGCGCACCCCGCACACCCGGTGCAATCTGGAATCTTCCTCAAGAGCCGGTTCCGGCGGTGCCGATTGTGACATGTAGCAGGACGATATGCATTGTCCGGCCCGGGGCGAGTATCGGGGGATGCTCGCTGCCGCCCACGGGCGGCAACTGGGTACGAGTCGCCGGATCAAGGGGGATGCTCGGCCGGCGGCCGTCTCGTCCCGCCACGGCTGGCAGAGCAGGAGCGTGCCATGCGAAAAGGATTTCTGGGATCGATTGCGGCCCTGGCGGCTGGGGCCGGCACGGCGTGGGGACAGTACCCGGCGCCGGTCGCCCCGGCGGGGGGACCACCGCCCGCGGCGATGGCCCCGGCGGCCATCGGCCCGGCCATGAGCGGGGCCGGCCCGGCCATGGGCGCGGCGCTCGGGCCGGTGAGCGGCGAGCACGGACCCAACCCGGTCCTGATGCCGCCCATCGCGGTCGGGCCGCCCGGCGACCCGATGGGCCTGGGCCCGACGGCCACCCTGGGGCCGCCGCCCGGCCCCATGTACCCGAACCCCGGGCCGTACACCGCGCCGATGTACCAGCCGGCCCCGAGCAGCTACGGGACGCCGACCCACGCGTGGTTCACCGGCGAGTACCTGTTGCTGTTCAACACGTCGCAGCCCGGGCCGGGGATCCCGCTGCTGACGACCGGGTCGCCGAACCAGGCCGGGGTGCTCGGGCAGCCGACCACCACCGCGCTCATCGGCGGGGGCGAGATCAACTACGGCGGGATCAGCGGGTTCCGCCTCGGGGCCGGGTTCTTCGGGGACGCCGACCGCCGGTTCGGGTTCGACTTCAGCAGCATGTACGCGGCCCCGAAGCAGTACTCGAAGACGTTCGACGCCAACTCCGGTAGCGCCGGCGCGGGCGGGGTGAACAGCGGCGGGGCCAGCGGGTCCATCGTCGGGGCCGGGATCCCGGTGCTCGCCCGCCCGTTCATCGACACGAACACCGGCAACACGAGCCTGGTCATCGTCGCCCCGAACCTCCCGGGCCTGACCCCGAACAGCGAGGTCCTGGCCGTGGGCCGGGCGAACGTGAACACCCGGTCGTCGTTCTGGTCGGCCGACCCGGCCGCGATCTGGAACGTGTACCGGGCTGCCCCGGAGTCGCGGTTCGGGGTCTCGATCGACGCCCTCGTCGGGTACAAGTACGCCCAGTTGAACGAGGAGTACGTCATCAGCTCGCAGACCCTGCTCCGCGGGGTGACCGTGGTCCCGCAGTTCACCACCGGGCCGTTCGGGGTGCCGGTGCTGACCGGGTTCATCTCGGTGCCGGACCCGATCGGCGTGGGCGGGGTGGTGACCGCGTCGCCCTCGACCATCGACATCGCCGACCGGTTCGTCACGACCAACCGGTTCAACGGCGGCGACTTCGGGCTCCGGATGAACGCCCGGTACGGGGTGTTCAACGTGTCCGCCACGGGCCGGGTCGCGATTGGCAACATGCACCAGACGCTCCGGGTCCGCGGGGTGACGTCGTTCCAGAACACCGACAACGGGCGGAACGGGTTCGCGTACGCCGGGCTGTACGCCAACGCCTCGAACATCGGGACGTTCACGAACGACGAGTTCGCGGTGATCCCGGACCTGAACCTGACGGTCGGGGTGAACCTGACCCGGTGCCTGAGCATGTACGTGGGGTACAACTTCGTGTACCTGAACAAGGTGATCCGCCCGGGGAACCAGTTGAACCCGCTGATCGACGCGACCACGGTGCCGTTCAGCACGGCCTACGGCAACGCCGGGGGCGTCCCGTCGCCGCTCAAGGGGCTGATCCAGGACGACTTCACGATCCAGGGCGTGAGCTTCGGGTTCGGCCTGAAGTACTGAGTGCGACCGACTTCCGGCCCCCCGGCCGGCACGCTCCCGCCCGCGGACCGCTCCGCGGGCGTGTTCGTTTTTGTGGCCCGTCTTCGCCTTGGACCGGTAGGCGGTTCCGATGCTCGACCTCGTCTGGTAGAGTGGACGGCACCCCCGAGCGAGGGCCGCCCGTGACCACCCCGTCGCACAGACGCCGATCCGCCCGCCACAGGTACGCCGCGGCGGTCGCGGTCGTGGTTGCGGTGGGTTTGGGTCGCGAGGCCGGTGACCCGACCCGGGCCGATGTCCCCTCGACGGGATCCGTCGCGGAGCAGCCGGATACCCGCCCGGCTCCCGGAAATGTCCCGGTAACGCTGAGCATCCGTACCAACCGTGATCGCTACGACGACGACGACGCCATCTTGGTCGCGACAGAGTTTCGTGGCCCCGCACTCACCAATATTCAGCTCTGTACCGCAGGTGGGTCTGGGCTCTACTTCTACCTGTTCGTCGAAGGAGTTGGACGCAAGTTCCCCGTCGTTTGTAAACCGGTGTGGCACCTCCAGTTCGTGCCCGTTCCCGAACGACCGACGTGGGAGTCCGCCCAGTGGCTCCAAGCCCTGCCGACTCGCCACCAGTTCAGCATCCACTTGCCGTGGCTTCGGCCGCCTCACGGTGAGTACAAGATGCGGATTGGTTACGCCCGGCAGAACGCACCAAAACTGGAAGCGCTCGCCGTGAAGGTGTTCGGCGAGCCGGTCGGGGTCGATGCGATGGGCACTGGAGAATTGAAGGGCAGTTGGGACGGCGTGGTGATCAGCGACCCGGTTCACATCACGATCGGCCCCTACGTCGCTCCTACACCACGTCCGAAGCCGTAACCGAAATCGTGGCGTACCCGGACTTGCTGAGGGGCGCGCCCTCGCGGTCGGCATTTCGCGCTTGACGGTGGCGGGTGGTTCCTACACTTCTGACTGTTGGCCCCGCGACCGACACCACGACCACCGGACCGCACCCAGATGGACAACGTCCTCAAGCTCGGGATTCCCGCCGGCTCCCTCCAGGAGGCCACCGCCGACCTGTTCCGCAAGGCCGGGTACAAGATCACGTTCGCGTCCCGCAGCTACTACCCCTCCGTCGACGACCCCGAGATCCACTGCACCCTCATTCGGGCGCAGGAGATGGCACGGTACGTCCGCGACGGGTCGCTCGACTGCGGGCTCACCGGGCACGACTGGGTCGTCGAGAACGGGGCCGAGGGGCACGTCACCGAACTGGCCGAACTCGTGTTCAGCAAGGTCAGCCGCCGCCCGGTGCGGTGGGTGCTCGCGGTCCCCAACGACTCCCCGGTCCGCGAGCCCAAGGACCTCCAGGGCAAGCGGATCGCCACAGAAGTTGTGAACATCACCAAGAACTGGCTCGCGTCGCACGGCGTCACCGCCCAGGTCGAGTTCAGTTGGGGGGCCACCGAGGTCAAGCCCCCGCGGCTCGCCGACGCCATCGTCGAGGTCACCGAGACCGGCAGCAGCCTCAAGGCGAACAACCTGCGGATCGTGTGCGACATCCTCACCAGCACGACGCGGTTCATCGCCAACCCCGCCGCCGCCGCCGACCCGTGGAAGCGCGAGAAGATGGACGACCTGATCCTCATGCTCAAGGGGGCGATGGCCGCCGAGGGGAAGGTCGGGCTGATGATGAACGTCCGCAAGGGCGACGTCGAGCGGGTCATCGGCGTGCTGCCGGCGCTCCAGAAGCCGACCCTGTCGGCGCTGTCGGACCCGGACTGGGTCGACGTGATGACGATCCTCGACGAGAACACGGTGCGGCACATCATCCCGCGGCTCAAGGCCGCCGGCGCGTGCGGCATCGTCGAGTTCCCGCTCAGCAAGGTGATCGACTGACCGGATTTGGCGAGCGGGGGGCGTCAGCCCTCCGAGTTCTTTATTCGCGCTTCAAAGAACTCGGGGGGCTGACGCCCCCCGCTCGCCAAGAACTACTTCCCCGCCTTGGCCCACTCCTTCCGCATGTTGCGGACGTTGATCTGGAGTGCGGCGGGGAGCTTCGACCGGAGCAGGTTCTCGCCGCCGAACCACCCCTGCGGCTCGACGAACACGACGTGCTGCTCGCAGAACAGCGCACCGGCCGGCTCGGCGAGCTTCGTCACCTTGAGGTAGAACGCGGCCCCGGCCCACGGCTGCGCCGGCCCGAGCTTCGTCGCGCCGCCCTCCTTGACGATCGACTGCCACTGGTTCGGGAAGTCGGCGTCGCCGGCGAACCGCGGGTCGATCTCCCCGGCCACCACCACCGACTCGGGCGTGCGGCTCCACACCGACCGGCCCGTCGCCCTGATGTGGACCTTCTCCAGGAAGTCGAACTCCAGGTGGCCGAACCCCTCCTTCTTGCCCTCGGGGGCGGGGATGTTGCGCTTCGTCAGGTCGGCGGCGGTGAGCGCCTTCGCCTGCCCGCTGCCGCGGCCGGAGTTCATGACGCGGTCCAGGAACTTGTCGTCGTCGAGCGCCTTCAGGTCGCCGTACACCATGAACCACACGTCGACGCCGCGGGCCGGGGCGTTCGGGGCCCCGCCCGCGACCGCCGGGAGCTTGATGAACTGCGGGGCGACCGTCGAGTTGCGGGCGAAGTCGTCGAACGAGTAGTCACCCTTGATGAGCGAGTTGATCGCGTCCTTCTGCTTCGCGGCGTCGAGCCCGTCGGGGAGCGTCGGGGCCGGGAGCTTGGCCTTGTCCTTCGCGCCCACCGCGAGGCCGGTTTCGAGCAGCGACTTGTAGAGCGGGTTGGCCGCCTCGTGCGACGGCGCGTCGGGCGGGGCCGCGAGCGCGGCGGCGAGGGTGAGGGTGAACATGGCGGCTCTCCTGCGAACCCGTGATCCCAAGGAAACCCAGGGTTCACACCCTGGGCTACGGACTGCCGCCCCCTCCGGGGGCTGAAACTCCCCGGAGTCCCGGAGGGACGACAGGGCGCAGCCCAGGGTGTAAACCCTGGGACCGGGCGGCCGTGATCATTATTATGCCCCACATGGACCCCACACCCGCAAATCCGCCCGCGTCGGGCCTCGTGCCGCTGGCCGGGCCGCGGCCGCTGTTCCCCGAGGAGATCCGCGCCCGGGTCGCCGACGGCGCGCGGCTCGTGCGGTTCGAGACCGTCGTCTCGGCCGTCCTGTTCACCGTGCGGTGGCAGTCGGGGGTGTACCTCACGCACTCGTGGCAGGAGCGGTACCTCACCGGCGTCTGGTACAGCGCCGCGTCACTGCTGCTCGGCCCGTGGGGGGTGCCGTGGGGGCTCATCTACACGCCGCTCGCTCTATGGGTGAACTTGACTGGGGGCATCGATGCCACCGACGAGGTGCTCGCGTGGCTCGACGCGAGCGAGAAGGCCGACGGACCGCAGGGCTGATTCCGATTCCTCACTGTAGCCGGCCTCTGTGAGGCCGGGCCTGTGCGAATCCCCGAGCCCCGGCCTCACAGAGGCCGGCTACAGAGCAGCGAATCCTCGAGCCCCGGCCTCGCAGAGGCCGACTACAGAGCGGTTCCGGCAGACCCGCCGCCCGCGTGAGCCGCCTACGACCCCCCCAACCTGCGCTCACGGCAGGTCCGCCCGGCCGCACATTCCGACCCCCGCCGGAGACCCCTCGCGCTCCCGAACCTCCCCGCTATTATTGAAGTTGCGACGACAAGGGGGAGCCGGTGTGCGTGTGCTGAAGGCGGCCGAGAGCGAAATCCTGGACCTGGCGTTCAGCCCCGACGGGCGGGCGCTGGCCGCGGCCGTCACGGCCGACTTCGACGGCGTCTACCTGTGGAACCTGGACTCGGCGGCGACCGTCCCGGTGCGGCTGGAGACCGAGGGCGCGTACCGCGGCGGGCTCGGGTTCTCGACCGACAACCGGTCCCTCGGGTGGCTCGAACCGGCCGCCCGCCGCGTGTACGACCGCGACGAGCGGGGCATGTCGCGCGCGTCGTTCGAGGTCATGCGGAACACCCACGGCATCGCCCAGAGCCCCGACGGGGCCCGGGTCATCTCGCAGCACGGGCTCCCCGACTACGCGCTCAACGGGTGGCGGCCCGAGGGCGACGAGTGGGTGCGGACGTGGTCCCTGTCCACCGCCGAGGTTGCCGTCGAGAGCGTGACCCTGTCGGACGACGGGCGGCTGTTCGCGATGCTCACCCGCCCGGCCGTCGGCGACCGGTGGGCGAGCAACCCGCGGCGGGTCGAGGTCCGCGACGCCGCGACCGGGGCGCTGCGGGGCGTCGGCGAGTACCCGTACACCTACGCCGAACCGCTGCTGTTCTCGCCCGACGGCCGGCAGCTCGTCGGGTTCAACGACATGACGCTGCTCGTGTGGCCGGTGCCGGACGTGGGCTCGCTCGGCGCGCCGCGGCTGGTCCGCAACGACAACCGCAAGCAGTTCACCGCGCTCGCGTACCACCCGACCGGTCGCCGCCTGTACGCGACGAGCAACGACACGACGGTCCACGTCTTCGACACCGAGTCCTGGAACTGGGTCGGGCGGTTCACCTGGCAGCTCGGGCGGCTCAAGGCGGTCGCGGTCAGCCCCGACGGCACCCTCGCGGCCGCGGGCGGCGACAAGGGCGACATCGTCATCTGGGACGTGGACGGGTGACGCCGTGGTGAGCGGTGCGTGGGCGGCCGGGCGGCCTGAGCGACGGCTCGAAAGTGGACGCTCGCGGAAACAATTCTACATTATCAGGTGAACAGCTCCTGTTCCCTCCGATCCGACTGTTCTCCTCCCTTGATCAATTGCCGCTTCGCACACGGAGGCTCCGTCCTGAGAGGGGGAGCCGGGACGGGGAAGGAGTCGGCCGCGCCGCGCTGCCCGGGGCGGGCCGAGGCGGAGCGCTCCGGCGCAGTCCGGTCGTTCTCTTCGGTTGGTGCCGGGGAGCGGAAACACGGCCGGCGCCCTCGCGCCGCTCGGGAGGCGGTAGAGAATGTCCGACTTTATCACTCGGCTCTTCGACCCTTCGGGGTTCGTCCCGCGCCGGGCGTGCGGGGACTGGACCCCGGGACTGGTCTGGCTCCACAACGCCTCGGACGCCCTGATCTGGCTCGCCTACCTCGCCATCCCGCTCGTAATGCTGGTCATCGCCCGCCGCAAGGCCGTGCCGTTCCGGGCCGTGTACTTCCTGTTCGTCGCCTTCATCCTCACGTGCGGGTTCACCCACTTCCTCGACGTGGTCATGTTCTACAACCCGCTGTACCGCCTGTCGGGGTTGTTGAAGGCGGTGACGGCGGTGGCGTCGTGGGCGACGGTGATTGCCCTCATCCATGTCCTCCCGAGGGCACTTGCCCTGCGCAGTCCCGAAGAACTGGAGCGCGAGGTCGCGGAGCGGCGAAGGGTCGAGGGCGAACTCCGGGCGCTGCACGCCGAACTCGAAGAGCGGGTCGCGCTGCGGACGGCGGAACTGAAGGATGCGGTCGTCGCCCTCCGGGCCGAGAACGAGGAGCGGAAGCGAACCGAGGCGCGGTTGCGCGAGAGCGAACGGGTCTACCGGGCCGTCGGGGAGTCGATCGACTATGGGGTTTGGGTGTGCGCCCCGGACGGCAGGAACACCTACGTCAGCCCGTCCTTCCTGAGACTCGTCGGGATCACCCAGGAACAGTGTTCGGAATTCGGCTGGGGCGACATCCTCCACCCCGACGACAGCGAAGGCACGATCGCGGCGTGGAAGGAGTGCGTCCGGGTGCGCGGCAGTTGGGATCGGGTCCACCGCTGTCGCGGCGTGGACGGGCAGTACCATCACGTACTCGCCCGTGGGGTGCCGGTCGAGGACGAACACGGGAAGCTCCTCTGTTGGGCCGGGATCAACCTCGACATCAGCCGCCAAATGCAGGCCGAGTACGCCCTGCGGGAACTGAACGCCACCCTGGAGCAGCGAATCGGCGCTGCAACGGCCACCGTCGAGACCGAGCGGCGGCTCCTCGATGCCATCCTCGAAGCCATGCCAGTCGCCGTCATCATCGCCGAGCCGAACGGGCGGCTGGTGCGGTTCAACCGGGCGTGCGACCAGGTGTGGGGACTCGACCCGCTCAAGTCCGGCAGCACCGACGAGTACGGGGAGTGGGTCGGCTACTGGCCGGATAGCGGGGAGCGGGTCCAAGCGCATGAGTGGGCCCTGAGCCGGTCGCTCCTCAAGGGCGAAGATTGCCCTGGTGAGTTGGTGGAGATCGAGCGGTTCGGCCTGCGGGACCGGCGGTTCGTCATCAACTCCTCCGCTCCCGTCAAGGGGGCGGACGGGAGGATCATGGCCGGCGTCGTGGCGACCCTCGACGTGACCGACCGGATCAAGGCGGAAGCGGCCCTGCGGGCGAGCGAAGCGGAAACCCGCATGTGGGCCGAGGCCGTGCCGCAAATCGTCTGGATGACGCGACCGGACGGCTGGAATACCTATTTCAACCAGCGGTGGATGGACTACACGGGACTGACCCTTGAGGAAAGCCTTGGCCACGGGTGGAACAAGCCCTTCCATCCAGACGACCAGCAGCGGGCTTGGCTCGCTTGGCAGGACGCGACGGCGACGGTCAGCACTTACTCGCTCGAATGCCGCCTGCGCCGCGCGGACGGGATTTACCGATGGTGGTTGATCCGGGGCGTACCCCTGAAAGATGCCGCCGACAAGATACTCAAATGGTTTGGAACTTGCACAGACATTAATGACATTAAGTGGGCTGAAGCCGAGTTGCGGGAGAGCGAGGAGCGGTTCCGCAGCGCGTTCGATTCCGCCCCCATCGGCATGGCCCTGGTCGCCCCGGACGGGCGGTGGCTCCGGGTGAACCACCTGCTGTGCGAACTCGTCGGCTACACCGAGCGGGAGCTGCTGGCGACCGACTTCCAGACCCTCACCCACCCGGACGACCTCGCCGCCGACCTGGACCACGTCCGGCAACTGCTCGCCGGCACCTCCCGGTCGTACCAGATGGAGAAGCGGTACCTCCACAAGCGGGGCCACGTCGTGTACATCCTGCTGTCCGGCTCGCTCGTCCGGGACCGGGACGGCCGGCCCCTGTACTTCGTTTCGCAGATCAAGGACATCACGCAACAGAAGCAGGACGAGAGGGCGCTGGCGGCGAACGAGGAGCTGCTGCGGCAGTTCATCAAGCACTCCCCGGCGGCGATCGCCATGTTCGACACCGGGGTCCGCTACCTCCAGACGAGCGACCGCTGGCTCATCGACTACCACCTGCTGGACCGGGACGTCACCGGCCTGAGCCACTACGAGGTGTTCCCGGACGTCCCCGAGGACTGGAAGGCGGTCCACCAACGGGTGCTGGCCGGGGCGGTCGAGCGGTGCGACGACGCCCCGTTCCACCGCGCCGACGGCACGACCGAGTGGCTCCAGTGGGAGTGCCGGCCGTGGCTCCGGGCCGGCGGGGAGGTCGGCGGCCTCATCATGTACACTCAGGTCATCACGCAGCGGAAGGTGACCGAGGAGAAGGTGAAGGCCTCGCTCCGGGAGAAGGAGGTGCTGCTCCGGGAGATCCACCACCGGGTCAAGAACAACTTGCAGGTCGTGTCCACCCTGCTCGACCTCCAGTCCGGCCACACGACCGACCCGGCGGCGGCGGAGATGTTCAAGGAGAGCCGGGGGCGGGTCAAGTCGATGGCCCTGATCCACGAGCGGCTGTACCGCTCGCAGGACATGGCCCGCGTGGACCTGGGCGAGTACGTCCGCCAGCTCGCCAACGACCTCCACCGCACCTACCGGATGTCCGAGGGCATCCGGCTGGACCTCGACGTGGACGTCCCGGCCCTGGACATCGACGTCGCCATCCCGTGCGGGCTGCTCCTGAACGAGCTGATCTCGAACTGCTTCAAGCACGCCTTCGCCGGGGCCGCCGAGGGGTGCCTCCGGGTGGCCCTCCACCGGGACGGCGGGGCCAACGTCCTGACCGTGGCCGACGACGGCGCCGGGTTCCCCGCCGGCACCGACTTCCGCAACACCGCGTCCTTCGGCCTGCAACTGGTCAACACGATGGTCGACCAGCTCGGGGGCGGGATCGCCCTGGCCACCGGCCGGGGGACCACGTTCACCGTCCGCTTCCCCACGCCGAGCCCCGGCCCGACAGGAACCCCCCCGTGACCCCGACCGCGACCCCGACCTCCGTCCTCGTCGTGGAAGACGACAGGCTCATCGCCAAGGGCATCGAGAAGCAACTGAAGTCGATGGGGTACGCCGTCGCCGGGACGGCCGCGACCGGGGAGGAGGCCGTCCGCAGGGCCGTCGAGCTCCGCCCCGACGTGGTCCTCATGGACATCTCCCTCGGGGCCGGCATCGACGGGGTCGAGGCCGCGGGACTCATCCGCCAACAGCTGGACGTGCCCGTGGTGTACCTGACGGCCAACTCGGACGCCGCCACCCTCCAGCGGGCGAAGCTGACCGACCCGTTCGGGTACGTCCTGAAGCCGTACGAGGACAAGGACCTGCGGACGGCCATTGAGATCGGGGAGTACCGGCACAGGATGGAGCGGCGGCTGCGGGAGAACGAGCAGTGGCTCGCGGCCACGCTCGGCAGCATCGGCGACGGCGTGATCGCCACCGACGAGCGGGGCCGGGTGCGGTTCCTGAACGCCCTCGCCGGGCGCCTGACCGGGTGGGCGCAGGCGGACGCCACCGGCGCGGACGTGCGGGAGGTGTTCCGGATCGTCGGCGAGGCGTCCCGGCGGCCCGTCGCGAACCCCGCCCTCGAATCGCTCGAGAGGGCCGAGCCCACCACCCTCGCCCCCGACACGGTCCTGATCGACAGGGCCGGGGCGGAGCGACCCATCGACGGCAGCGCGGCCCCGATCCGCGACGCGAGCGGAACGGCGTCCGGGGCGGTGCTGGTGTTCCGCGACACCACCGAGCGCCGCCGCCTGGAGGAGCACCTGCGGCAGGCCCAGCGGATGGAGGCCGTCGGGCGGCTGGCCGGGGGGATCGCCCACGACTTCAACAACATCATGACGATCATCACCGGGTACAGCGAGCTCCTCCTCGCCGACGACCGGACCGCGCCCGACCGCCACGACATGGTGCGGAGCATCCACGACGCCGGGCGCCGCGCCGCCGCCCTGACGCAGCAGATCATGGCGTTCGGCCGCAAGCAGATGCTCGTCCCGAGCGTGCTGAGTCTCAACGCCGTCGTCCGGGACATGGGGGAGATGGTGAGGCGGCTCGTCGGGCCGGACATCGCGTTCGCCACCGACCCGGCCCCGGACCTGGGCCGGGTGCGGGCCGACCCGACGCAGATCGGGCAGGTGGTGCTGAACCTGGCGGCGAACGCCCGCGACGCCATGCCCAACGGCGGGCGGCTCGTCGTCGCCACGGCGAACGCCGAGTTGGACGAGGAGTTCGCCCGGCGGCACCCGGACGTGAAGCCGGGCCGGTACGCCATGCTATCGGTCGCCGACACTGGTTGCGGCATGTCGGAGGACGTGCGGGCTCAGGTCTTCGAGCCGTTCTTCACCACCAAGGGCGTCGGGCAGGGGACCGGGCTCGGCCTCGCCACGGTGTACGGCATCGTCAAGCAGAGCGGGGGCCACATCGAGGCGTCCAGCAGGCCCGGGGAGGGGACCACGTTCCGGGTGTACCTGCCCGTGGTCGCGGAGCCGGAGCCCCACCCGGCCGGCGCGGCCGCCGGGCCGGCGGCACCGGGCCGCGAAACCATCTTGATCGTCGAGGACGAGGAGGCGGTGCGGCGGATGACCAAGATGTTCCTGTCGAAGAACGGGTACACCGTGCTAGAGGCGGCGAACGGGACGGAGGCGCTGGCGGTCGCCGGGGGGCACCGGGGGCCGATTCACCTGCTGCTGACCGATCTGGTCATGCCGAACCTGTCCGGGCGCGAGGTGGCCGAACGGCTGGCCGCGGTCCGAACCGGACTGCGGGTGCTGTTCATGTCCGGGTACACCGAGGACGTGGCGGCTCAGCAGGGGGCCGAGTCGGCCGCCGATTTTCTGCCCAAGCCGTTCAGCCGCGCGTCCCTGACGACCAAGGTGCGGGAGGTCCTGGACCGGTGCTAACGCGCCGGGCCCTCGGTGCCGCTCCTCGCGCCGCCGGCCGTGCGCCCCCGCCGGGGCCGCGGGCGAGCCCCCAACCTCGTGCCGGCCGCGCCTTCGCCTCAAAATCAACCACATCGGCCCCGGGCACCAATCGGCACCGTCTGGCAACCTTCAGTTTGTGGAGGGCGGACCGGCAGACGCGCCGAAGGCCCTGGAAATGAAGGGGCCGGCGCTGATTCGCACCGGCCCGCGTCGATCTGCTTCAGTGCGCCCGGAGGGGATCGAACCCTCGACCACAAGATTAAAAGGCGACTGATCCCGACCCGCCGAACAAGCACGAACCACAAGGATTCCCAGCCTTTCTATCAACTCCGCACCCGTTGCAAGTGAACACATATCGAGTAGCGATCCGCAGGCATTTCCGGAACCGGGCGGGGTTCTGCGGAAGGCTGCGGAAGTCGGTTTATGTGAACGCACGTCGTTAATGAAAATCTGTCCAGGTTCGGCTTCCAGATCCGGCGCGAGCGCGACAGCATAGCCGGGCGTGTGGGGCAGTGCATCCGTTGCGGCCGTGTCATCGGCCGCGGGACGGGTGCAGTTGGCCCCGTCGCCACCCGGAGCCGCACACCATGTCCGAACAGAACACAGAGGTCGTCACCTCCCCCGCCGCCGCACTCGTGGAACGAATCCTCGCCGAAGGCCCGATCGGCATGGGGCCGGCGGCCTCGATCATCGGCACGTTCGCCGCGGGCAAGCGAGTCGCCCCGAGCACCATTACGCGGTGGATCGGCGACGGGGTCAAGCTCGCCGGTGGTCGCGTGGTGCGGCTCGAAGCCGTCAAGATCGCGGGCCGCCTGGTCACCTCGAAGCAGGCCGTCGTCCGGTTCATCGTCGCCCAGCAGGCGACCGCTCCCGCCCCTCCCGCCGACACGTCAACGCCCCGCGGCCCCGGCAGGCGACGCGCGGCCAGTGAGAAGGCCGGACGGGAACTCGAAAAGCTCGGGGCCTGATCTCGCCCGCGCGGGCGGGCCCCGAGAGGAGGGGCCGTTTGAGGCATGAGTGAAAGTTTGTCCAGATTATGCTCACCCGTCCACGTCCGCCGAGTCTCGCCCGCGCGGGCGGGAAGGGGGGCCGAGGTACTCGGGTCGGTCCGGGCCATTGGACGGGGAGCACCCTCGGAGCCCGAACATGAACGCGACTGACACCAGCACGAAGCCCCGGCTGCGACTGCTCACCCTGCCGGGCGTGTCCCGGATCACGGGCGTGAGCCTCGACAAGCTCCGGGAGAACCGGGGCGAGTTGAGCGAGGCCGGTCTGATCGTGAAGGTCGGCAACGCCTGGGTCGCGGAGGCGGCCGACGCCCAAAAGATCGCCGACCGGTTGCGGAAATGAGTTGGAAAAAGTGAACGCCACGGGCTCGCAACCCGTGGCGTTCGGTGTCCCGTGTTCGTGGCAAGGGAACAAGATGAGTATTGCACACGCCTATCGAAAATGCAAATCCAATAGGTTCTATCTCTCAGAATTTTCGGGAACTTCCGCCCGCGCGTTGTGCCGGCTCGTGCCGCGACGTCGGCGCGGCGACGTCTGACGAGCCAGCCGAGCGAGTGAGCCGCCGCCAATCCTTCTGCGGGGAAAGCCCGAACGGGCGGCGCGAACACCCGATCGACTTGGTTCGGCCCGCGCCGACTGAGCGGCCACACGCCGCAACAGGTCCGGGGCAGACGGTCGGGGAGAAGTGCTCACACCGCCGGGTCGCACCCGGCTATCCCGAGGCAGCAGTGCGGATGATCTGGAACCGGCGGCAGGCCGGGCACTGTGGCAGCACACGACGTGCGAGTTTGCGGGGGAGAAAGAATACCGTCCACGCCCCGAGCGTGGATCGCACCCAGCCTGGCGGACCGTGGGGCCGGGTGCGACGGGAGCCGCGGCTGCGGCATGGGGGGTACGGGCCGGAAGCTCTCAACCACCACCTCACCGGGGCCGACCCGCGTGGGGGGTGGGGGGGCTTTTGAAAGACTCAGATTCTGGCCGGTGGTGCGCGCGATCGGCCAGGCGACGAAAGCGTGTGGAACGTCTCCGGCCCACTCAGGAGCCCACCGGTGGGACCGGGAGTGAAGAACGGCGGGATGAGTTGGCTCGGGGAACGCCCCGCTCCCTCCCCGTCGGCCGCCCGCGCGGGCGGGTCGCAAAAGCCTCAGTACCTCAGCGTTCATTCCATCGGCCGGGCGGAGGGTGGCAGACGGTGGCACCTCGTGGCAGATCATCGGCGGACGACACCCTCGCGGCCGAGCTGGCGAGCGGCCGGACCATCGCGGAGGCGGCCGTCGCGGCTCACGTCTCCGCTCGAACGGCCTACCGCCGGCTCCAAAGCGAGGCGTTCAAGCGTCGCGTCACCGAGCTGCGGGACGCCATGATCTCCCGGGCCGCGGGCCGACTGGCGGACTCACTGACCGAGGCGATCGGGGTTCTGCGGACCCTGCTCGGTTCGTCGTCGGAGCCGGTGCAGCTGCGGGCCGCGGACCGGCTCCTCGACCACGCGATTCGGGTCGCCCAGCTCGAGGAACTCGAACGCCGGGTTCGTGAACTCGAAGGGCGGGAACGGTCATGAACCTGAAAAGACGCATTGCAAAGCTGGAGGCGGTCCCCGTCCCCGCGTCCGAGGGCCAGGTTGACGCGCTCCTCGCCGACGTCGAGCGGGCCGCCCACCTGGACCCGGAGACGGGGCTCGCCGCCGTGCTGGAGAAGCACCCGAAGGAGAAGCCGGAGAAGGACACCGTCCGATTCCTCCTCGCCGTCGCAGCCCGACGCCAGGCCCGCGCCGACTCCCCCGTCCAGACGACCTGACCCCGCCCGCGCGGGCGGGAACCCTGTTCACCCTTGAGGCTACCACGATGCGTGTGTTGGACATGGCCGAGCACCTGACCGATGAGCAAGTGGCCCAGCGTGCGGCCGCGGCCGAGCGGAACCGCCGCGACGAGGAGCAGCAGCGACGCCAGCGGGACACCGCGGCGGCTGCTGAACGTGCCAAGGCAGAAGCCGTGGTTGCCGCCCGTGGTGCCCGGTTGGCCGCAGTCGTGACGCTGTGGGTCAAGAGCCTTCGCAAGAACCCGGACGTGACGCGGTGGGTGAGCCCGGACCGCATCCTCGCTGCGGGCGACCAGGAGCCGCCGACGGACGTCGTGGGCTACCAGCCGTGCCTCATCCTCACCCCCGACCGCACGAGCGGCGACGGCACCGGCATCGTCTGCGTCGAGTCGCGGGCGGTCGACGCTCGTGTTCTCGAACACCTGTGGGCCGCGGAGCAGGATCAGGTGTCGGCCCTGATGACCGGTCGCCAGCGTGTCAGCGGGTGCGGTCCGCTCCGGCTCGCCCTCGCGGCCGCCCGCCACGAGGGTGTGGTGAGGGCCGACGACCGGCGACTCGTCTCGAACCGGTACGACGCGGACGCCGGAGTCCGGGTGCAGGTCTTCCACGGCTTCCTGTCCCGCAAGGATTACCTCGTCGTCGCGATCGGCCCCGACCCGGAGACGGGCTCGCGGCCGCCGGCCCGGGAGTGGAAGGGCGGATGGACCAGTGCCGAGGGCCGGCGGTACGGCGTCGGTGCCGACTGACCGCCGCGGCCCGGACCACGCACCACTCACGACAAGGGGACCGGCGATGGGCACCAGCAGGATGACGCAGCAGGAGATGTGGCTCGCCGACCAGGCGAACCGCCGCCGGGCGGAGCGGTCCGAGGCGGAACGCCGTGCCCGCCTCACGGCCGCGGTCGAGGCGTTCGCCACCCTGCTCCGGGCCGACCCCGAGTTCGCCCGCGAGGTGCCGCCGGACCGGGTGTTCACCGAGGCGACCGCCGGCGGCATGCCCCCGCACGACGCGGCCGACCACCCGACGTGCGTGCTGCTCACCGCGGGGAGGTGCCTGCCCGACGCACAGCACCCGCCGGACGGCCTGGTCGGCGACCTGCACGTCGAGGTCCGCGGGCGGGACCGGGCGACGTGCTCGCGGCTCGTCCACGTCAAGGACCAGTACCTCGGTTCGCTCGGGAACGCGTGGTTCGCCGGCGAGTGTGCCAACGTCGCCCCGGCGGGCAAGGACTCCCCGCTCGTGGCCGCGCTCCGTGGGGCCGACGGTTTCGAGCACGGGTTCTTCATGGACAAGTGGAGCCGGGCCGGGGCCGACGAGGATAACCGCCGCACCGTCGGCCGTGAGTGGTGCAGCGGGAGCAGGTGCGAGGTTCCCGTGAAGGTCGGCTTCTACCGGATCGCCCACGTCTTCAAGATCGTGATCCCCCACGTCCGGCGGGTCCGGACGTGACCCGGCCGAGGCTCGCCCGCGCGGGCGAGCGGCCCCACCCCGTTCCCCTGGCCCCGAACTGAGAACAACATCATGACCGGCGAACTTGTGCAGATCGTTGACCGGATGAACCAGC
Source organism: Gemmata sp. (assembly GCF_051859125.1). Classification (NCBI taxonomy): domain Bacteria; kingdom Pseudomonadati; phylum Planctomycetota; class Planctomycetia; order Gemmatales; family Gemmataceae; genus Gemmata; species Gemmata sp. Next base: position 19,912 of record NZ_JBHYGG010000288.1, on the reverse strand, counting down.
AGGCGGAGGACCGGCTCCAGCGGTTCGCGGACCGCATCAGGGAGCACGAGGCGAGCAGGGACCGGGCGTTCCGGGACGCCGCGGACCGGCTCGCGGCCGCACAAGAACAGAGGCTCGCCCGAGCCGCCTCCGCCCCCGAGGATCGGCCCGTGCGGGACCGGGCCGGGGTGCTCGCCGCGGCGGCAAAGGTGTCCTTGAACTGACCCCGGTCCGCCGCCCGCCCGCGCGGGCGAGATCCCTCCCGCACCCCAGACGTTGCCGACCGTTCGCCCCCTTCACTCGCCGTTGTACCCCTTCACCCTCACCGGTGCCTGACGATGAACCCGACCGCCGCTCAGTCCGCACTCGACTCTTTGAAGCGTGCCCTTTCCGGCCTATCGAAGCCGGCCGGGTCGATCGTGCTCCCCGAACTCGGCGGCATCGTGCTGCACCTGAAGACCTGGCGGATCGTCGATCAGGTGCAGGCCCGGCAGGTCTCCGCGGGCGAGGGCGGGGCCGAGAAGACGGCCGAGTTGCTCCGGCTGTGCATCTGCGACGCCGACGGCCAGCCGCTCCCGTCGGACGGGGACTGGGCGACCCAGTTCCCGGTGCCGCTCGCGAACCGGGTCATCGAAGCCTGTCTCGCCGCGAACGGGCTCGGCGGGGGCGACGACGCAAAAAAAGCAACCCCGTCGCCGAGTGCCAAGAACTCCGCTTCATGATGCGGCTTAGCCTGTCGCTCGGCGTGACGCTGGAGGCCCTGGCCCGCACGATGAGCGCGAGTGAACTGGCTCTGTGGATCAGCTACTACGAGCTGGAGCCGTTCGGCCCGGTCCGCGACGACCTGCGGGCGGGCGTGGTCGCCTCGATCGCGGCCGCGTCCAACGGGATGCGGGTCCGCCCCGAAGAAATCTTCCCGTCGTTGAGGGATGACCGGCCGCGTGAGCGGCTGAAGCGTGTGCCCCTCGCCCCGCCCCGCAGCATGTGCGTCTGGCTCGGCGTTGAAACCAACTGAGGCGATGTCATGGCAGGAGAGCTTGCGGCCGGTTCCGGAGCGATGAACGACGGCCCGGTGGGCGTCAGCCTAACCCTCGACGTGTCGCAGTACGAGTCGGCATTGTCCAAGGCGGCGGGCTCGACCGACCGCGTTGCCAAACTCGTGGACGCGAGCTTCCAGAAGACGGCCGAGAAGGTCAAGGCCAGCACCGGCAAGACGGGCGAGGTGCTCAAGAAGATGGGCGAGTCGGCCCTCGCCGGGTTCACCGGCGGACTCGCGGCCGGCGGGGTGGCGGGCGTGCTCACCAAGATCGGCGAGACCGGCGGTCAGGCCCTGAAGGAGCTGGCCTACGGGGTGCGGACGGTGAACATGGAAGGCCTGAAGATGGCGGCGTGGGTGGGGGCCGCGAACGACAAGTTCGCCCGCGCGAACAAGATCGACGCCGAGCGGGTCACGAGCCTGACCAGCGTGTCGGACAAGATGAAGGAGTTGGAGCGGCAGATCGCCAAGGACGAGGCGAAGTTCGAGGCCCTGGCGAGCACGAGCAAGTACGTCGCCAAGCAGCTCGACGACGCGAGCGGGATCGCGTCGGCGGACGGATGGTGGTGGACGGTCAAGGGCGATTACGACAAGGTCACCGATCGGCTCAAGGGCGACCTGTCCCTCATGGGCGGGATGATGGACACCCTCCGCGGCAAGACCGGCGACGCGAAGGAGGCGTTGGCCCGGTTGAAAGACCCGCTGAAGAACCCCGAGTTCACCGGGGCACTCGACAAGATGACCGCCGACTGGGACCTCCTGCTCAACAACCTCGACGCCTCTCCGATCGAACTGGGCCTCAAGAAGCTTCAACAGCAGTTCGGAGCGACCGACGCGCAGATGGCCAAGTGGGTGGACAGGGGCCGGGCGTTCGAGCAGGCGACGGGACTGCACAAGTTTTTCGAGTCGCTCGAAGATCAGGTCAAGGCCCTCGACTTCTCGCCGGCTGAGGCCCAGTTCGCGGCCATCGCGAAGGCGACCAAGCTGCCCGCGGACGAGGCCGAGTGGGGCATGGAGCGCACCCGGGCTCTGGAGCAAACGATCGAGTTGACGAAGTACTTCGACGACCTGGAACGCCGGGCGGGAACTCTGGACCTCAGCCCGGCCGAACAGCAGTTCGCCGCCCTCGGCTATCGGATCAAGTTGACCGCGGACCAGATGGAGGACGGGTTGGAGCGGGTCCGCCTGTTCGACAAGCTGGCCAAGGGCGTCGAACTCGACAAGCAGTTCGGGGAGGCGATGAAGGGGCTCGACCTCGAAGCCAAGATGATCGGCAAGAACGACCTGCAAAAGAAGCTGCTGGAGTTCGAGGCGAAGGGGTTCGGCGGGGACCAGCTCGCGCAACTCAAGGCCCGGCTCGAAGGGAACGCGAAGCTCCAGGCGGCGTTCGAGAAGCCCGAGATGGCGAGCGCCCTCGTGGCCGGCGGGCGGGACACGGCCAACGCCATCGCCGCGGCACAGGCGGCGGCGATGAGAGGGGGCGTCCCGGGCGGAGCCGGGCAACAAGCTCAGGCCAAGCAGGTGGAGCAGAACAACATGATCGTCGGCCTGTTGAAGACGCTCACCGACCAGGGGGCCAAGGCGATCGAGGTGCAGAGGAACTACGAGAAGTTGCTCCGGGAACAGAACCAGAAGGCCGGCGGGGACGGCGGCTTGTTCCCCATCGACGGGTGAGTCAGGGGCCGCGGTCCAGGATCGTCTCCGCGTACTCGCAGTGAGCCTGGATGAGCCGGGCTATCTTCGGCACCATGTTGTTCATCTCGTTGACCTTGTCGGTCTTCTTGAACTCCTTGAACTCGGAGGCCAACCCGATCATCTCCTCGCCCTGATCGAAGCCGTCGGTGATGGCCCGGAAGCACTTCTCCAGTTCCGGACCGTTCTTGTACCCGGCCGGGATCGGTGGCAGGCTGCTGTACGTCCCCCGGATCTTTCCCGCCTGCTTCTTCGCGTCGGCGACGCTCGGGGACGAGGTGAGCAACTTGGAGCCGGCCCTCGCCTCGGCGATGTACTCCGCCCCACGCTTCTTCAGCTCGGCGACCTTCTCGTCCCGTTCACTCAACGGCGCGTCCGCCGCCGGTGAATCGGCCGGCTTGCGACCACACCCAGCGATCAGCACGGCAACGCAAACCAGCAGCACAGGACGCATGCGGTAGACCTCGGCGGGGCGGGCGACGGCCGGGGAGCATTGTAGGTAGGGGTAGGGTTCTCGCCCGCGCGGGCGAGAACGGCCCGGGTCAATCGACGTCGAGTTGTTTGCGGAGGTGCTTGTCGAGGAGCCGCTTGAACACGTCCAGAGTCGCCGAGACAACGCCTTTCTTCTTCATCTCCTCCCGAACCTGGTTCCAGATGAACTCGTTGCGGGCAGACTCCGCGAACTCATGTCCAGGCGAGGTTAGGTGTGTGATTCGGTACTCCGGTCCTGAACTCTGCGTGTGAGTCAGTTTCGCGCCCGCAGCCAGACCAGCGTCCACGAGAAGGTAGGCGTGGTAACCGATGGTCGCCGAGTCGTACCCCTCAATCACCAGCTTCGGAGCGAATCCGGTCGGGTGATCCTCGATCGCCAGCACCATCTTCCGAATCAGGTCCATGTCGCGACGCATGGGGCCAGCCTCTGTACGCAAGGACACAAGGGGATCGTGCCGTGATTAGAACGCGCTCCAGGCCGAGGGACAAGGTCAAACCCCATCCCATCGGCCGGGCATGAGCACGTCATGGGTCACCGAGCGAATGGGGTTGGCGGTCCCGGCCGGCGCGGTCGACCGGGTCCGGGGCATCGTCAGGAACGTACGCGTGTGCGGCCCGGTGTCGGTGTCGTGGGGCCGGCGGTACCCGGCGGAGGTGCTGGCCGAGGCCCTCCCGAAGTTCGCCGCCGTCTCGAACGTCGGGCACCACTTCGACTACGCCACCGGCCGCCCCATCCTCCCCGTGCCGGTCGCCGACGTGTTCGGCCGGATCGAGAGCCCCCGGATGCATGGCGACGGGGTCAACGGCGACCTCCGGTTCAACGTGGCCCACAGCTTCACCCCAGCGTTCGTGTGGGCCGCCGAGAGCGACCCGAAGGGCTACTGCTTCAGCCCGCTCATGCAGATCGAGTGGCGGCCGCAGCGGGACAAGGACGGGTACCTCGTCGCGGCCCGCATCGTCGAGGTGCTCTCGGTCGATGTGGTGGACCGGGGCGGCACCACATCGACCGTCTACGAGTCGTGGAACCGGCGGGTCGGGGCCGAGATTCCCGCCGTCGTCGCCGAGAGTGCGAGGGCGGCTCAGCTCCGCTCGATCGTAAACGACCTCTGCACCGGATCCGCGCCGACCGCCCCCGTCGCTCCCCCGCGTCATGTCTCCGCCGCCGATCTGGTCGCCGGGTTCGACCCGAGCGGATCGAGCTGGCGGGGCTGAGCCGGCCCAACCACGGGCGAGATGCCCGCGGTTGCCCTTCGCCCGCCCGCGCGGGCGAGAACTCTTGAACCACCTCTGAGGAAATACCGTGTACGACCTGGACCTCGACGCCATTGCCGTACAGCTCACCAGTCCGGGCCTGGCGGCCGCGTTCTTCGTGGACCTGCTGGGCAAGCTCGCCCTCGACGCGGCCGGCCGTCAGGCGGTGCAGGCTGCGGTGGGGCCGATCCTCACGGCTCCGGACGACGCGACAACCTCGGGGATCGGGGCCGTGGTTGCGTCGATGGTCAACGACGGCTCGACGGCCGAAGCACGGCAGTTCGCGGCCTCGGTTGTCTCCGGGTGGGAGCGGGGTTGAATTGCGGACTTTTCGCCCGCAACTGACGCGCGAGCTTAAGTGCTGGCGGGCCAGGCGGTTGACGTGATTAGACGGTCGAAAGGGGCCGAACGACGCGCAACCTCTGGTGACGTGCGTGGTGCGCGGGGTTGTGGTGGCCTGAACAACAACTGATGCCGGCGGGAACACTCCCGCCGGCATCAGTTGTCTCGCAAGCCTCGAACGCATGTTGATTGCATGGCGAACTTTGAAAAATACAAACTAGGCACTTCCAGCGCAAACCACCCTGGGCTATCCTCATTTTCTGAAAAGCGTTCCGGTTATCCTGGTATCCCTTGGAGGGGAGATCTTGGCTGGGAAACTGCTCAAGGCTCGCGAGAAAAGCAGCCCACCCGCGCCCGACCCATTTTGTGAGGCCGTTCAGGCACAGATGCGCTTTGGGGTTAGGGACGATACTGTCATTGTGTTCATACCGAGTCACGACCGCGACAAGACTAAACTGCCCGATCAGCCGCAGTGGGCGTTGGCAGCGTTGAAGCTGATGGGAAAGCTGTACGGTGGTGCAACTGGATTCAAGGAACTTGTGGGGATCTGGCGGGATGACGACAATGGGGGCGAGCTTCTCGAAGATCAGCCCGTGATGATTCAGAGCCTTGTCAAGCGGGCCGTCCTTGAGGATGCCGCAAAACTCCTAGAATTGTCGAATTTCCTTAAGAGAATGGGTAGGGAGACGAGACAGGGGGCGGTTGCTGTCGTGATCAACGACGCGATTCACTTCATCTCGAATTACGAGTAGGCCATGAACGACCTCGACCAACTTGCGATCAGCCGAATCCTTGGGAGCACAGTGCGTCCCTTCACCAGATCGAGTTTCGGCGGGTTCTCCAAGGTGAAGGTTGTTGGGGAAATGTTGGGAGCTCGACCGCCGCGCCCTGTGAAATTGCTTCCGGACGTAGCCCGAGACGCACTGATCGTCCGAGCTTTCGAGAAGGCTCACCGTGGCTTTTCGGTTGATCGCACGCTGGCCGATCCCGAACTATCAAGACAGTTCGTCGCAAATTGCCACCGCCTCGGAGTAAAGGCGTCTCATGCTGCGATTTGCCGGCGGCTTCTGCGACTCCGTAAGTCGGGAGATTTCCAAGTTGTGACCACACGCGAGGAGAAGAGGAGCCTTACACCATTTCTGATTCCAGCCGAGCTGGCTTTTGCTCAGCTAACTTACCGCTACGACGCGAGCCACGATGACTTAATAGCTGATCCCGAAGTGGGCGAGGCGTATGACTCGCTGGCCAGCAAGCTCGGTCGCGGCCGCGGGAGCGTCGTTGATTACCGACTCGCGGCCCTTCATCTGCGGAAAAATATACGTTCACGAGCCCGAGGCGAGGTGGCTGAACTTGCGAGATTCGACTTCACAGACATCTCGCGACGGTGGCATACCATCGATACCCTCGATAGAATCAAATTATCAAGTGTTCCCCAAACCCAAGGGATTCTTTCCCTAGTCGAGCCGAACCGATTCTTGTACCTCACTCGATGCCCGGACCTCAGGTCTGGTATGGAAGTGTTTCAAGACGGCGAGATTCTCACCACCCTCGGCGGGGGCTTTTGGAAGCCATCCTTCGAAAATATTATGGTGAATATCTTGGGGCCAGAAGACACAAATGGTGCGAACCTCCGGCTTGTGGAGCTTAAATCGCTTGAGGTGTACCGGCCGGTGTTCAACATGCTGCCTGTTGCCGCTTGAATACCCGCTCGCCAAGGACTCGATATGCCCAAAGGGCACTCTCGCATTGACCCACCATTAAAGTGGCACGGTGGGAAATTCTACCTTGCGCCCCACATTGTAAATCTGATGCCGTCGCACAAGCATTATGTAGAGCCGTATGCAGGTGGGCTATCAGTTTTACTTTCCAAAAACCCCGAAGGGATTAGCGAGGTTGTAAACGATCTCAATGAAGACCTGACCAACTTCTGGAAAGTGCTTCAGAGCGAAGACACTTTCGGCCGTTTTCAACGCGCCCTTCAAGCGGTCCCGTTTTCTGAGGCTGAGTGGGACAATGCGGCGGAGATTTCCGTTGGTGAGCCCATCGAGCGGGCGATCAGGTTCTTCATTCGATGCCGGCAATCGTTGGCCGGGAGAATGGATCGGTTCGCTCCTCTCAGCAAGACGAGAACCCGTCGGGACATGAACGAGCAAGCGAGCGCCTGGGTGACCGCGGTCGATGGCCTCCCCACCGTTTATGCTCGTTTGCGACGGGTGGCCATTCTCAACAGGGATGCCTTATCTGTGATAAAGGAACAAGATAGCCCCGGAACCTTGTTCTATCTTGATCCACCCTATCTGAGTGAAACCCGTACCTCTGAAGCGGTCTACGCTCACGAGATGACCGTCGCGCAGCATGAACAACTTCTCAATTCCGTGCTATCGTGCCATGGCAAGGTGATGCTTTCTGGGTACCACTCCGAGCTGTATGACAGGAAATTGCGGCGTTGGAAACGGCACGAGTTCGAGATCAAGAACCAAGCCGCTCAAGCTCGGAAGAAGCGAGTGATGACAGAGGTGCTGTGGTGCAATTTCCCCTGACGCCTTGATTGTTTCTAACACCACAAACCCGACCGGCCCGCGGGATCGATCCCGCGGGCCGGTCGGGTTTGTGGTGCGAGTGAGAACTCCGCAACTCGGTGCGTTCACTTCCCCTTGCCCTTCTTCTTCGCCGTCTCCGCCCCGCCCGCGCGGGCGGCCGTCTCCCCCATCCCGGGCATCGCTGGTGCCGATCCCGACGCCGTGACCGGCGGCAGGGGCGGAAGCTCGGGCGGCTTCGGCGGCGGGGGCGGGTTGTCCATGTGCCGGCGGAGGGCCGCCTCGACGACGTGCCGGACCTTCTCCCCCCGCTCCTCTGTGAACGCCCGCAGCCTCTCCCTCAGCCCCGTCTCGATCTCCAGGTTCAGTTGACTCGTGCCCGGTGTCACCCGCCGCTTGCCCATGTCGTGGCCCTCCATTCCAAGCAGTCTACACCGTCTCTACAGATAAGCAAGAGATGGGGCTTGACATGTCTGTAGAGACAGTCTACATTGTCTCTACAGACATGACGACTGGGCCAACCGGCCACACGAACGGGGGACGCGAGATGTTCGGAGCACTGATCCAGGTCGTGTGCGGCGTGGCCCTGATCGCCCTGGGCAACGTCGTCGTCGGGAGCGTGGTCCTGGCTGGGGCCGGGCTGACGGCAGCAATGAGCGGTGGCGAGGACGAGTGACGTGATTGACGCGGGCCGGGCGGTGCTACCAACACCGCCCGGCCCACTTCCCAACCCCTGAGTGAGCAGGAGTCGAGCAATGCAAGTGTACACCGAGCTTCTCCCCCCGACCAAGAGTGCCCCGCGGTCCGGCATCCGCTGGACGCCGGTCGGCCCCGGGACCGGGCTCCTCATCATCGAGAAGCCCCGGGTGATGGCGACCTACGCGGTCCGCGAGTTCCAGACCCCGTGGCCCGGCCGGGCGTTCCGGTTCGACTGCCGCGGCGGGCAGACCGACGCCGAGGGGGCGGCCGACGGGTACGACGTGTTCGTCCCCCACCGCGGGACCGCCTTCCAGTGTTCGTGCAAAGGATTCAGCTTCGGCCGCGGCAATCCGTGCAAGCACATTGAGGCCGTGCGGGCGATCCTCGCCAACGGTTGGATGGACTGCCCCGTGAACCTCGACGCCGACACCGGCCGCACCGAGGTCGAGGACCAGCCCGAGCAGCTCTGACCTGCACCCGCCCCGGGCCGCTCGCCCGCGCGGGCGAGCGGCCCCACCCCGACCGACACACCCCACCCACTGAGGACCGACCATGAAGACGGCGAAGAAGACGGCGAAGAAGACGGCGACCCCGAAGGCCGACCGCACGAGCGGAACCGCGAAGCCCCGGCAGCGGTCGGAGGAGCTGCGGCGGGAGATGGTGCGGCTCTACCACCTGGCGGAGCACATCGACGAGGCCTACCCCGGCCGCGGGGCCGGGGACTCGCTGTACGACTGCTTCGTAGCTGCGGCCTGTGCCTACGCCCGCGTCGCGGTGCGGGTCGAGAAGCCCGAGCCGCTCTGACTGCCCGCCGGCCCCCGCCCGCGCGGGCGGTGAGCTAGTGTACACCTGATACCATCCAGGGGCCGTGTCACCCAGAAGGTGACACGTCCCCCCCGCATCGGCCGACAGATCCCGCACCCCACCCGAGAGTTCCCCCATGTCGCAGATCGTCCGCCCCAAGCCCCGCCGCGTGACGCTCCCCCTGGAGCGGCTGCTGTTCGACACCGCGTTCCAGGTCCGCGGGGAGCCGTTCAACGAGGAGCACGTCCGCCGGCTCGTCGAGGCCCACGAGGACGGCGAGCGGTTCGAGCCGCTCGAAGTGGCCGAGGTCGCCCGGCCCGGGAGGTCGGCGGCCGACCCGTGGCTGTACGTGATCGACGGGTTCAACCGGGGCGAGGCGTACCGCCGCCGCGGGGTGTCCGGGGTCGAGTGCCTGGTGTTCGCCGGCACCCGCGAGGACGCCGAGCTGTGGGCACTCTCCAGCAACGCCCGGCACGGGATGCAGCGGACACCAGACGACTGCCGCCGGGCGTTCGACCGGCTCGTGTCGAACCCGCTCTTGCTCGCCCGCGTGATCGAGGCCGGCAAGCGGGCCGGCGGCACCGGCCGGGCCATCGCGAAGGCGTGCGGGATCAGCCACGGGGCCGTGAACGTGTACGTCCAGGCTGCCGGGCTCCGGGTGGACCGGATCACTGGGAAGATCATCAAGGCGGACGAGGAGTCACCGGAAGTGACCGCCCGCCGCGAGCTGGCGGCCGAGCTGAAGGACCAGGGCAAGACGACCGCGGAGATCGCCCGCGACCTGGGCATCAGCCCGGCGACCGTCAAGACGAGCATGAACCCCTCCCCGCCCGCGCGGGCGGGCAAGGGGTCTGCCGAGAAGCCGGCACGGGAACCGAAGGTCGAGGTGCGTTCGGCGGAGGATCCCGTGTTGGCCGGTGCGGAGGCGTCGCTCGCGGAGTTCAAGAAAGCGATCAGGACCGCCGGCAAGTGCGTCGAGGATCTGCTGAGGTCGCGGTATGCCCCGGCGATGCGTGCTGCTTTGAAGGCCGCGGGTTTTCCAACCGAGGTAACCGAGCGGGAGGAGATGGCCCCGATCGGCGAGAAGGGGCCGCCGAAGACGGTCAGGGTCGAGACGTGGACCGTGCCCGCCGCACTGGCCGCCGCGGCCAGTAGCGTCGAGGCCCGGCTCTACGCCGGGCAGGCCGAGTTGTGACCGCCGGGCGGCTACGTGGGTGGTCTTTACGCCACAGCCCGGGGAGCGCTCCCCGGGCTGTCCTCGTTCCCATCAGTCCGTGAATCGCGAGCGCCGACGCTAAGAGCACTCGTCCCGCACGCCGGGCCGTCAGCGTCGGCCCGTCCAAATGTCGAGGAGCTGGCCGCCGTCGGAGCGGACGCCCGCCACCTGCCGTGGGACCAGTGACGCGAGCCCGATAGCCAGGTTCAGGAGGCCGGCGGTGTTGAGCAACGCGGTGGGCACGTCCCCGGGGTAGAGCACGGCCACCGACCACCACCCCGGGCGGCCGGCCGCCTGCACCCGGGTCGGCGGCCCGGGGTTCCACGCTTGCGCAGCGAGAAGGCACCCGCAACCGAGCACGAGGTTGGTCAGCGGACCTGCCGCGAAAATGACGAACCAGGCCCGCCGGGTCGCGAGGTTGGTGCCGAACGCGACATAGGCGGCGGCCCGGTTCCACTCGGTGTTGAGCCGCACCCGGGGCGAGCCCCCGATCCACTCGATCTTCAAAAACCCGAGGACGAAGCGGAGGGGCGGGACGCCCGCCGCCAACCCGGCCAGGAGGTGCCCGACCTCGTGCAGGGCCACCGACGCGAACAGGACGGCCACGCCACCGAGGCACACGGTGAGGCTCGCCTGCAGGCCAACGAACCCGCCGACTACCATAACCTGCATGAAGAGCAGCAGGCCGACGGCCATCCCGAGCACAAACTCGAGCCCGACCACAAGAGCTCGCACGACCCAACGGGACATCGGAACCACCTCCTGCCGGGCTACCCCCACTAAGTTGTACTCGCGAATTCGAAACGTGAGGGAACCGCCCGGGGCGGACTTGCACTGCCTGGGATTCAGGCCGTCACGCGCGGGCGGGGAGCCTACCCGATCTCCGCGGCGACCCGTGCGGCGAGGGCCGCGTCCCGCTCGGCGTACACCTGGGTGACGTCGGCCCGTGCGTGGCCCAACAGGACCTGCGCGGCCTCCAGCCCGAACCCGTGGCGGACCTCCGTGGCGAAGGCGTGCCGGATCTGGTTCGGGCTCCACACCGGGACGCCAGCCTTCCCGGCCGCGACCCGGGCCGCGTGCGTGAGGGCGTGCGTGCTGTACTCCGCGGACGGGGCTCGCTTCGGGGCCGCCTTCTTCCGCCGCACCTGCGAGGGCGGCACCTTCGACTTCCGCTTGAGCCGCACCCGGGCGTTCCGTTCCTCCCGCTCCCGGGCCGGGGAGAACACCGGGGCCGCCGGATCGACCACGCACCCGGCGACCAGCACAACGGGCCGGGCAACGTCGCGGAGCAGGGCCGCGTCACGGTCCCGGCCCGCCTCCTGGTAGGCGTCGGCCATCGCCAGCCGGCCCGTGCGGTCGGTCTCCGGGTCCACCCCCTCCCACCCGGCCGGCGGCGGGTGGTCGTTCACGAGGAACGCGGCCAGCACGGCGCGGGCCTTCGGGCCGAGGTGGACCGCCCTGGCCCGCCCGTGGTACGCCGTCTTGTGGCGGCCGGGTCGGTACACCCACACCTCGCCGCGGCGGTCGATCTCGCCGACCGTCAGGCGGCACATCTCCCCGGGCCTCGCACCGGTGCAGCGGAGCAGCTCCACGACCGCCCGCAGGTGCCGGCTGAAGTGCGGCAGGCACGCTTCGACGTGGGCCGGGTCCGCGGGCCGAACGGGTTCCGCCTCCCTCGCCTCGGTCCGGCCGCGGCGGAGGCCGGCGAGCGTGCGGAGGGACTGGTACACCGCGACGGGAACCAGCTCCTCCGCGGTCGCCCACTTGAACACCCGCTTGATGCGGTCGGCGTGGTGGTTGACCAGGGACCGGCACCACCCGCGGCCGATCATGTTCTGCCGCACCGCGGCCAGTGCCCGGGGGCCGAACTCGGCGGCCGGCGTGTGCCCGTGGAGTTCGCGGACCGGGGCCACGGCCCGCTTGATGTTGGACACCTCCCCGGTCGGCGTCCCGTCCGGGTGGCGGTAGTGGGTGGCGGCCCAGCGGAGGTAGGCCAGCAGGATCTCGTTCACGGTGAGGTTCGCCGCGGCGGGCTTGGCGAGCACGGCCGCCGCCGGCAGCCTCTGGAGGTCGGTGATGACGCGATGGTACTCCAGCTTGCTCTCGGGGCTGCCGTACCTCCCGAGGAGCACGTCGCGGCGGCGGCCGCCGTCACTCAAAGTAACGACTGCCTGGCCGGATTGTCTGTGGAGGCGGTAGGTCGGGACGTGGTTGCGGGGCCGGGCCATGCGCTGCACTCCTGGGTTTCGCGGAAGACTTCCGCAAAATCCCTCGGTTCGTGCCGCGCTTCCGACCGCCGGAAGGTAAGCGTAAACGCTTCGGCTGAAGGGGTTTTCTGACAGTGCGCCCGGAGGGGATCGAACCCTCGACCACAAGATTAAAAGTCTCGTGCTCTACCGACTGAGCTACAGGCGCCGGACCCATTCATGGTAGCAGGCGGCCCGGGCGATTCCAGTCCGCGGGTGCGGCCGTGCGGCGGGCGGTCCCGATTCGGCGAATCTCCCCTTCCCAAATTCCGCGGCCCACGCTATTCCGCCGCCCGAGAACCGTCTCACCGGGCCAATGGAGTGTCGTCATGGGCGTGCGGAACGTGATGGTGGGGCTGGCGAGCGCGGCCGGCGGGGCCGCGGTGGTGGCGCTGGCGCAGGCACAGAACCCGAAGCCGCCGGCGACCGGGCCGGTGAAGCCCGCGGCGGCGGTCGCGCCCGCTGTCGCCACCGAGCCGGCGAAGGCCCCGGACCTGAGCACCATGGTCACCGAGGCCCGCACGGCGCTCGGCAAGCTCCGCGACTACTCCGGCACGTTCACCCGCCAGGAGCGGATCAAGGGCGCGCTGTCGGCCGAGCAGGTCGGCGAGATGAAGGTCCGCACCAGCCCGGCCGGGGTCTACGTCAACTTCGTCCGGCCCGAGGCGAGCGCCGGCATGGAGGTGTCGTACTCGGCGAAGAAGTCCAAGGTCGCGTACCGCCCCGCGGGGGTCGCCGGCCGCCGCGGGTTCCTGAAGATCGACGCCGACGACGCGAAGTTCCTCGCCGACAACCGGCACCCCGTCCCCGACTGGGGCATGGGGCCGATGCTCGAACTGGTCGCCGCCGCCGCGGCCCGCGAGAAGACGCTGAACAACCCGGTCGAGGTGTACACGTCCGAGTACCAGTTCGCGACCCGGAACGTGACCCGGTACGAGGTCCTGATGCGCCGCCCGCACGCCTTCCGGTACGCCGCGAAGGTGGTCGTGTTCGTCGACAAGGAGACGAAGCTGCCGGTGCGGTTCGAGGCCTACGACGACCCCAGGCCCGGCGCGACCACCGGCGACCTGCTGGAGGCGTACAGCTTCACCGACCTCAAGTTCAACACCGGCGTCGGCGAGAACTCGTTCGAGTACTGAGCCGCGCGGGTTTTCCCGGTCCCGGTGGGGCAGGCATTCTTGCCTGCCGCCGACCACACGGAAGGCAGACAGGAATGTCTGCCCCACCAGCCGCAATGCGAAACGCACCGCGCCCCGGGGAACGGCTCCCCGGGGCGCGGTGCGTTTCGCGGTGCGGGGTTTACCACAGGCGGATCGGGCCGGAATCGGGCTGCTTGGGGAGCCGGGTGTACGAGTGCCGCTGCGCGACCGACCCGGCGTGCTGGAGCAATTCGACGAACGCAACGTGCTGGCGCTCGGGTACTTCGTCGACATCGGCGACGTGCGGGCAGCCGTCGTCGGCGAGGCGGGCGAGTTCGTCGAGGTTCGGGCGCTTGCGTGTAACGGTCATCGGGTGGCTCCGGGTGGATGGCAGGGCGTCGCCGGTCATGCCGGAGGGTAAAGCAAAGTGCGTGCCGCCGGAGCGGGGCCGCGCCTTGCGGTCGGGTGCGGCCGTCTGCGATAATGAGTCGCACCGCAGGAGCGAGACATGACCCCAACCCTCGAATCGCTCGGCATCGACAAACTGAGCGTCGCGGACCGGATCGCGCTGGCGCAGGCGATCTGGGACAGCGTGGCCGCCGAGACCGAACCACCCGCCCTGACCGACGCGCAGAAGAAGGAGATCGACCGCCGCCTGGCCGCCCACGCGGCGAACCCCTCCGCTGCCGTGCCGTGGGAGCAGGTCGAGGCCGCCGCTCTGGCACGGATCTCCCAGTGAACTTGCCCGTCCGCCTCCTCCCCGAAGCCCAGGAAGAGTTCGACCGGGCAGCGGACTGGTACGCCGGGTACGGGGCGGACCTGGCGCGGGACTTCGTTGCCCGCGTCGGGGCCGTGGTCCGCAGGATCGCCGCGAGTCCCAGGATCCACGCCGTCGTGTACCGCGACGTGCGGAAGTCCGTGGTCCCGCGGTTCCCGTTCGTGGTGCTCTACCGAGAAGAGGCGAGTGAAGTGATCGTCGTCAGCGTCTTTCACACCTCGCGCGACCCGTCGGAGTGGCAATCACGTTTGAACTGACCTCCCCCCGCTCTCGTGTTGTACCCCGGCCCGCCGGGGGCATATGATGGTGTAGCCACTGCCCCCGAACCAAGCCCCCTTAACAGGTGACGACATGAGCTACATGGTTGACTCGTACCACGGCGACTCGGCCGCGGCCGCGCCGGTCAGCGAGCGGGTGCGGTTCATCCGCCGCACCTACGCGCACGTCGGCGGCGCGCTGGTCGCGTTCGTCGGCCTCTCGGCCGGCCTGATCGCCTCCGGCCTCGCGGACCAGATCCTCCGCGACGTGTTCATGGCCAACCGCCTCACGTGGATCGCCACCATGGTGCTGTTCATGGTCGGCACCACGGCCGCCCAGTACATGGCCCGGTCCCGGTCGTCGGTCGGCACGCAGTACGCCGGCCTGTCGCTGTACGTCCTGCTGTACACGCTGCTGTTCGTGCCGATCCTCACGCTCGCGTCGACCCCGGCCTACGGCGGGAGCCCGGCGCTGCCGCTCCAGGCCGGGTTCGTGACGCTCATGGTCGTGGCCGGGCTGACGACCGCGGTGTTCGTCTCGGGCAAGGACTTCTCGTTCATGGGGCCGGTCCTCATGGTCGGGTCGTTCGTGGCCCTGGGCGTCATCATCGCCGCGATGATCTGGGGGTTCAGCCTCGGGCTGGTGTTCATGTCGCTGATGGTGGCCCTGTTCGCCGGGTACGTCATCTACGACACCTCGAACATCATCCACCGGTACCGGACCGACGAGTACGTCGCCGCGAGCATGGCCCTGTTCGGCTCGATCGCGATGCTCTTCTACTACATCCTGATGCTGTTCATGAGCGGCGGCCGCAGCAACGACTGACGCGCGTGAACGCGAAGCACCGACGCGCGGGGGGCTCACGCCCCCCGCTTGCGTTGACGGACCCGCGGACCCGCGGAAAAAAGATTGACGCGCGGGCCGCTCCGGGTCAAAATGGGCACGTCCGTGGGACCGTTCGCATCACGTCACGTCCCAGTCAGCCGAGGCCGAACATGACCCTCTCCCGGGGCCGCCGCGCGTTCACGCTCATTGAACTACTCGTCGTCATCGCCATCATCGCGATCCTGATCGGCCTGCTGCTGCCGGCCGTGCAGAAGGTCCGCGAGGCGGCCGCTCGGGCCAAGTGCGCCAACAACCTGAAACAGGTCGCGCTCGCGCTGCACAGCTACCACGACGCCCGCGGCAACTTCCCCGCCGGGCAGGTGACCAGCGGGGGCACCAGCATCCTCGACAACAACTGGCAGACGTGGTCGGTCGAGATCCTCCCGTTCGCGGAGCAGGGGCCGCTGTTCGCCCTGTACCAGCCCGCGAAGCCGATGAACGGGGCCGACAACAAGGCGCTCCGCGAGAGCCGGGTGCCGCTGTACGAGTGCCCGTCGGACCCCACGGCCGGCAAACTCGAGGGGCCGGAGTCCGGCCCGGGGGCCGGGATCAAGTACGCGCACGGCTCCTACCGGGCGGTGTCCGGCCGCAGCGACGGGTCCGGGTGGTTCGACCACGCCGCCCAGAGCTACATGCCGCGGAAGTGGCTCGGCGTACTGCACGGCGACGCGGCCCCCGCGAGCCTGTTCCAGCCCCCGTCCTACACGGGTTCGGCCGTGTACATCGGCACCGAGCGGATCACGACCATCAGCGACGGCACGTCGAACACGCTCCTCGCGGGCGAGATGTACACGCTCACGCACACCACCCGGGGCACGTTCTGGGCTTACGGGTACGGCGGGTACAACTCGTCGGCCGGCGTCCCCGAGTCGCGGACCCTCATCAACGACTACGACCGGTGCGACGCGATCGGCGGCACCGGGGGCATCAACTCGTGCAAGCGGATGTGGGGCAGCAACCACCCCGGCGTCCTCAACTTCGCGTACGCCGACGGGGCCGTGCGGACCGTGCGGCAGACCGTGGACGCGACCGCGTTCGTCGCCCAGGCGACCATCGCCGGGGGCGAGGTCTTCACCGCCGAATAACCGGGGGCTCCGATGCGGGTGCTGACGCGGATCGGGGTGGCCGGGGTCGCGCTGCTGGCCGCCGCGTGCGGGCGCGAGCCGGCGTACGCGCCGGTGTCGGGCCGGGTGACGCTCGACGGGAAGCCGCTCGCCGACGCCGCCGTCGTGTTCCAGCCGACCGGCCGGGGCCGCGACGACGCGGGCGGGTACGGCTCGTCCGGCAAGACGGACAAGGACGGCCGGTTCACGCTCCGCGTCGCCGGGCCGGTCGAGGCCGCCGGCGCGCTGGTCGGCCCGCACCGCGTCTCGGTCACCACGCGGGTGGCCGAGTCCGCCCCCGGGAGCGACGAGATCGATTCGAAGAAGGGCGGCGAGCGCGTGCCGGCGCGGTACAACGCGAACTCGGAACTCACGTTCGAGGTGCCCGCCGTCGGCACCACCACCGCCGACCTCGACCTGAAGTCGAAGTAGGTGTCCGTCCGAGCCCGAGTGCCGAGCGACGGTCCACGATCGCCCATCGTGTTTGGTCCGAGCCCGAGCGCCGAGCGAGGGTTCACGTGAACCCTCGCTCGGCGCTCGGGCTCGGACCAGAATGGCCCGCCAAGCGTTCTCACTCCGGCACGCGCCCCGGCACCGCACCCGCCCGCCACGCCGCACGCGCCAGCGGCAGCGAGCGAAGCACGTCGATCGCCTTCTCCGCGAGCCACGTCCCGAGCAGCATCCCGGCGAGCATCCCCGCCGTCATGCCGACGAAGCTGCCGACGACCGTGGCCGCGACCGAGTCCGTCTCGGGCAGTGCGGCGCACCACCCGCCCGCGACCATGCCGAGCACCATCCCGACGTTCCCCCCGGTGAACATCGCGGCGCCGTGACTCCCGCCCGGGGCCGCGCGGCGCGGCAGCCACAGCATCGCCGCGTTCGCGAGCAGCAGCATCCCGCCCCACATCCCCGGCGACCCGAGTGTGCCGGCCCGCACCGCCTCGACGCACGCGCAACACCCGTGGTCGCGCAGCGGCTCGAACCCGGCATCGGCCCACCAGCCGAGGAGCATCCCGAGGTTGCCGAGCGTCAGCATTCCGAAGCACATGTCGAGCGAGTGCGGGACGCCGGCCCAGCGGTTCCAGACGAACGCGAGCGCGAGGCCCGCGAGCGCGAACCCGCCGATCACCAGCGTCGCGTTTGATGGGTCGAGGAGCAGCTCGAACGCGACCCCCTGGAGCGCGACCGCGATCCCGTGCAGCGCCGCCCGCACCGGAGCGCGACCCGCGGTGGCAGGCGTTGGAGTGCCGACCGCCGACTCGCGGAAGCAGTGGCCGGCCCGGGTGCCGACGCGCGCCGACGAGAACACGAGCGAGAGACTGGACGCGAGCATCAGGAGTGCGGCGACAACGGGGTGCAGCACGCCGCACGCCGCGAGGGTCATCCCGACGAGGTTGTACCCGAGCGCGAGGGCCGTGTTCCGCCGGGCGGCCCGGACCGCCTCGCGGCTCAGTTCGACCGCCCACGGCACCGCCCGCAGGTCGGCGTGGTACAGGGTGACGTCGGCCGCGCCGACCGCGAGGTCGGTCCCGCTCGCGAGCGCGACGCCGACGTGCGCCGCGGCGAGCGCGGCCGCGTCGTTGATGCCGTCGCCCACGAACAGCGGCTTCCCGCCGGCGGTAGTCGAGGTCGCGACGATCCGCAGCTTGTCGGCGGGGAGCAACCCGGCCCGTGCGGGAAGGCCGAGCGAAGCGGCGCGCTCGGCGGTGTCGCCGGTGAGCACCTCGACGCCGAGGCCGAGGTTGCGGAACCCCGTGAGCGCTTCCGGCACCGAGTCGCGAACGCGCTCCGACAGCGCCGCCGCGGCGACGAGCCGCCCGTCGAGCGCGACATCGACCCGATGCCCGCTCGCGCGAAGCTGCTGGGCGAGCGGGGGGCGTGAGCCCCCCGAGTTCTCGGTCGTCGCGACAGACTCAGGGGACTCACGCCCCCCGCTCGCGAAATCCGCGACCCACTGCGGCGTGCCAATGTGAACGAGGTGCCGCGTGCCGGCGGTCTCGACCTCGGCCTCGACGCCGCACCCCGGCACGACCCGCAGTTCGCGAACGCACACGTCGTCCCCGGGAGGTCGCGGGAGCTTCGCGAACGCACGCGCGACGGGGTGGTTGCACTTCTCCTCGATCACCGCCAAGAGTCCCAGCAGACGCGCGCGTTCCGCCCCGGTCGCGACCGTGACCACGTCGAGCAGCGAGAGGGCGTCGTCGGTGAGCGTGCCGGTCTTGTCGAGCATCACGCGGTCGACTTCCGCGAGCCGCTCGACGGCGTCGGCCGCCCGCACGATCACGCCCCGCTCCGCGAGCCGGCCCAGTGCCGACCACACGACCACCGGAGTCGCCAGGCCGATCACGCACGGGCACGCGACGAGCAGCACCGACATCGCGTGGAACAGCGCCGCCTCCCACCCGGCCGCGGTGAGCGCCGACCAGTACGCGAACGTGCCGAGCGCGACGACCACGACGAGCGGCAGGAACCACCGGCCGAGCGCGTCGGCGCGGGCCTGGAGTGACACCGGCCTGTCACTGGCGCTCGCGACGGCCGCGAGCAGTTGATCGACCTGGCGCTCGGTGCCGGGGGCGGTCGCCTCGATCTGGAACGCGGCGTCGTGGCTCGCGGCCCCGGCCAGCACGCGGTCCCCGGGCCGCCGCACCACCGCGAACGGCTCGCCGCTCACCGCCGCCTCGGACACGAACCCGGTGCCCGAGCGGACCACGCCGTCGACGGCGAACGTCTCGCCCGGGTGTACCTCGACCACGTCGCCCGGGAGCACCTCCCGGACGAGAACGCTCCGCGTTCTCCCGCGGTCGTCGACGAGCCGGCACGCATCGAGTTGCCCGGCCCACGCACGCGCGCCGGCCATCGCCGCGGCGCGACTGCGGGCACCGATCAGCTTGCCGAGCGTGTACACGACGAGCAGGATCGACACGACCTCGAAGTAGATGGTGCCGCGGCCGGTGACGTGCGCCTGGAGCGACGCGCCCATCGCACCAGCCATCGTGAGCAGGAACAGCGATTCGACCGTGACGCGGCCGCGGCGCAGTTCGAGCCACGCGGCCCGGAACAGGGGCGGCCCGAGCAGCGCCACGACGACCAGCGTCGCGCCGAGGATGAGCGTCTGCGCGCCCCAGCGCACGTCGGCGGGCACGTCGTCGTGCAGGTTCAGCGCGAGACCGAAGATCATCGACTGCGCGACGACGATGAGCGCGACCCCGAGGCGGACGCCGACGCTCCCGAGGCTGCGGGTCGCGGTGGGACGTGTGGGGGCGGTGTCGAGCTGGCGCTGCTGTTCGCCGAGGCTCAGGCACCCGTAGCAGCAGTACGCGGCCGCGGCGCGCCCGGGCCACGGCCGGCCGGCGTGGCCGCCCGCGGTGATCGGTCCCCGGCAGTAGTCGCAGAGGGGCATGGGCCAGACGTCAGTGCTTTGTGTTAGCCCTGGAAGGGCGGCGGATGGTAGCCAG
>NZ_JBHYGG010000287.1:0-38588 GCF_051859125.1 Gemmata sp. | reverse complement strand
CGAGCGCCGAGCGAGGGTCAACGTGAACCCTCGCTCGGCGCTCGGGCCCGGACCCGTCCACCGCGGTTCGGGTTCAATCGGACTCGGTACGAGTCCCCCGGTCGAGGTGAATCGCGCTTTTACCGGGGGACTCACGTCCCCCGCTCGCCCAAGACAAGAGCCCCGCGCGTCACGAGAACGCCACGGTGAACGCCACGTCGTCGAAGTCGGTCGCGCCCCCGTTGAGTTTGCCCATCGCGTGTACGGTGTAGGTGTTCGCGGCGGCCGCGGGCCGCGCCACCTTCTCCGGGCTGACGGTGCGCATGTGGAAGGCCTTGTCCGGGTTCGCGGCGGCGACCGAGAAGTACGCCACCCGTGACCCGGTGCCACTGTTCGTCGGGTTCGTTGAAGCGACCTGCGCCGCGGTCCCGCCGGGGACGAAGTAGAACATGAGGCTCTGGCCGCCGGCGAGCGCCAGCGGGGCGGCGGTGCCGACCGCGGCCCCCGGCGCGAACAGGACCCGGGCGCGGGCCAGGGCCGCCGCCGCGTACCCGGCGTCCCCGGGGTTCAGGGTGCCGATCTTGCCGGCCGCGTCGTCGGTCACGATCACCCCGACCTCGCCGCTCGCGGGCGCCCCGGTCCCGCCGCTCGCCCGCGTCGGCTTCAGCACCGTACCGGTCACCGTCGTCGTGCGGCCGGCCGCGGTCGGCACGGTCAGCGTCCCCGAGATCGTGTCGCCGGCCTTGCGGATCGTCACCACGAGGTCGTTGAAGTCGCGGTCGCCGCCGCCGGTGCCGTCCTCCCACCCCACGATCACCTGGCTCCGGCCCGCGTCCTCGGCCCCGGACACGTGGACCGCCTTGTCCGGGTTCGCCGCGGTGATGCTGAAGAACGCGACCGGCTTGCCCGGGGTGTTCGCGTTGGTCGGGTTCTGGGCCGTCACCTCCGCGCTCGTGCCGCCCTGGACGATGTACGTGACCAGGAAGTCGCCGCCGCTGAGCCCGACGTTCGACGACGCCCCGGCGGCCGTCCCCTTCGTGAACACGATCACCTTGCGGGCCATCGCGGCCGCGAAGTACCCCGCGTCGCCGGGCTTCAGCGCCCCGATCCGGCCCGTCGCGTCGTCGACCTTGATGTACCCGAACTCGCTCCGGGTGTTCGACTCGATCGCCGCGAGCTGGAACGTGACCGACTGCGGGGTGCCGATCACCCCCGGCACCGCGTACACGTTCGCCAGCGGCGGGGCGTAGGTGACCGTGAGCGGGGTGAGTTGCGTCGCGATCCCGGCGCTCGGGGTCGCCGTGCCGGCGATCGTGTTCGGCCCCACCTTGAGCAGGTTGGCCGGGATCGTGATCGTGTACTGCCCGACGGTGGCGGTCGGGGTCGCGTTGCCCGCCGAGATGCCGTTCACCGTGACCCGAACGGTCTGGCCGGAGGTGGCGAAGATGGTCAGCGTCGGCGTGTTGCTGCCCGTTACGTTGTCGTCGCTGAGCGCGCCGGTGTCGCTCGATGCGGCCAGGTCGAAGCTGCCCGCGACGTTCAGGTTCACCACCTGCGTGTCGACCGCCGAGGTCGCGTCCTTCACCCCGAGCTTCACCTGGAGCCCGCCGACGAAGTTGGCCGGCGGGGTGATGGTGACGCGGCCGGTCGCTTGGTCGATCTTCGACGTGACGGTGACGGCCGCGCCGGACGAGGCGTTCGTCACGCTCACGACCGAGTACGTCACCGGGTCGTTCTCCAGGTCGGTCGCGCTCACCTGGAACGTGACCCCGGTGCCGACGCTCGTCGTCTGGTCGGCAATCGGGTTGAAGAACGGCGGGTCGTTCACGGTGTCGGACGTGAACGTCACGCCGAAGCTGTCGCCGGTGCTCGACGCGCCGCCGTCGGCCGGGGTGACGGTGATCGTGGAGGTGCCGGTGAACGTCGCGGGGGCGGTGACCCGCAGCACGCCGTTCGGGTCGTTTTGCACCACCGCCGCGGCGGTGATGGTGACCGGGCTCAGCGGGGTGCCGCTCGCGGCGCTCTGCACCGGCGTGGACATGAGCTTGGCGAACGTGTCGAACCCGGCGACGAGCTGGCCGAAGATGGTGTGCTGGAAGTTCAGGTTCTGCGGCTGCTGCCCGAGGGTCAGGTCGGTGTCGGTGATGAAGAACTGCGAGTCGCCGGTGTCGTCGCCCGAGTTCGCCATCGCCAGCAGCCCGGGGCTGTTGAACGTCAGCCGGGTGGTGAACTCGTCGTCGATCTTCAGGCCCGAGCCCCCGGTCCCGTTGCCGTTCGGGTCGCCGCCCTGGGCCACGAACCCGTCGATGATCCGGTGGAACGTCAGGTCGTCGTAAAAGCCCTGGTTCACGAGCGCGACGATGCGCGCCGTGGTGGCCGGCGCGAGGGTGTCGAACAGCCGGAACGTGAGGTCGCCCTCGAACGCGGCCCCGCCCGCGGCCGTCCCCTTCACGCTCAGTTTCAGCGTGGTCCCGCCCGTCACCACCTCGGCCGTGACCTGCGCGTTGCTGCTCGCGGCGGTGTACGTGACGGTGCCGGTCGTGTTGGTGACCGTGAGTGGCACGTACAGGTCTTTGGTGTTGGGCGTCGTGAAGTCGCTGAGCGGCGCGAGCGTCGCCGGCACCTCGCGGCCCTCCAGCGCTTCGAGGCCGAGGCGGGTCCGGGTCGGGGAGGGGCGGCGCGAGGTCTTCGTGCGGGCGAACCGGTCTCCGAGGCTCATGCGAAACTCCGAGGTGCGTCAAGGTGCGGCGGCCCGCGGCGGGAGCTGGGTCCACAACCCGCGGAGGGCTTATTCGGTTTCCGGGGCGGTTCCGGTCACGGCCCCACAGAACCCTTGCGGGTCCGGACCGCGAACGCAACGGCGGCGCTCCGGAACGCCGCCCGCGGCACCGTCAGATTACGCCGACCGACCGGACCGCGCCACCAAACTACCCATCTTATCCAAAGACACTGGTCCGACAAACCGGCACAACCGGACGCGGCCCGGGAGGACGAACGGACTTGGCTCTGGTGGCACAGGCCTCTGGCCTGTGTTCGCCTTCACAGGCCAGAGGCCTGTGCCACCGGAACTGGGCACGGGGAGCGGGATAACGGCTCAGGACGCGGACCCGAGGTCCGGGTCGTCGGAGATTTCGGTCAGTTCGGGCGTGAGGGCCGATGCGTAGGCGGCGAGCGCCTCGCCGGCGGCCTCGCTGAACTCGCGGGTCTCGGCCGGGTCGAAGTCGAACCGGATCGCCCCGAACGGCTCGCGGGGGTCGATCCGCACGAACAGGTCGAGCCACATGCCGCCGAGTTGATATGTGAGCCAGCCGGCCTCCATCGGCTCGTACCGGGCCTCGGGCAGCCCGAAGTGAACGGTCATGTCGGGCCGCTCCGGGGTGACGAGCCGGGCGGCCTCGCGGACCGTGGGCTTGAGCAGCGGGAAGACGTCGTCCGGCGGCGGCGACAGCTCCCAGTCGCGGTCCTCGACGCGGTAGTACAGCAGGCCGCCGTCCTCGGTGAACCGGACCTCCATGCGCGTCGCGTGGTCGCGGATCGCGTTGAGGAGGATCACGTGGAGGTAGCGCCGGGCGTCCGACTCGGCGAGGAGCTGTTCGGCGGATTCGAATGCGAGCAACGGAACCTCGGGGTGTTCGCAACAATCGGGTCACTGGTCGTCGGGGGAGAACTCGACCGTCATCTCGTCGCCGGTGTCGTCTTCATCGGCGGGCGTCTCGGCAGCTACGGGTGCCTCGGTCTTCTCGGGAGCCACCCGCATGAAATCGATCCACAGCTGCGAGGAATCTTTTCGCGGGTCGAGGAACACGGCGAGATGGTCGGGCGGCAAGTCCTGACCCCAGCGAAGTTCCAACCAGCCGACGGCGGGCGCATCGAGGTCGCCCGATTCCGGACGAATCAGAACGGCGTGGCGCTCGATGACTCGCACCAACTGGGGCCAGACGAACGCCGGTGGCGAGACGAAATCATACCACTTATCGACGAAATACCCCGCCGACACTTCGTCCCCATTGGGGCGGATCTCCAACCTCCTTGCGCGATCACGAAAGCCCATCAGCAGCAGCATCATCAGGAACTTGGTTGGCGCGTGCATGTCAGCGTGAAACGGCATGCGCCTGCGGCCGAGGAATAGCCGCCAGTCTCCCCAGCGATTGATATTTCCGCATATCTGGAAGCGCGCCCTCGGGCCGCGCTGCTTGGTGTCATCTTCAAACTCGGTGTCTTCAAACTCCATCAGCTGTTCATCGCCCTTGGTGGTGCACCGGTCCAGCAAGCGCGCCGCGGGTCCGTGAAGGGCCGACGAAATCGGCAGCTCAACGGTGATCTGGTCGGTGACTTCACGTGGCTCGATGTGCGCGTGAACGACGAGTTGTCGTTCGCCGAGCTGGAGTGCCAGCGCCCCACCTCCGCCGACCAACTGTTTGAAGAACCGCGCCACACACCGAGCCGATGCGCTCGGGGGCGGGACGAGAACGTGCTTCACGCCCGAGATGAAGTAGCAACTCTCCGCACTCCAACTCGGGTTCTTCGGGTCGGGACCGAGCACCCACCGCGTGGCTTGATCCCGAATCGACATCGCGAACATCATCGCCAGGAACCGTCCGGGTCCGGTCCCCGGGCCGGGCTTCAAGTTGAGGTAATGCTCGACGTCGAAGATCGCCGGCATGGGGCTCACTCTCCGGCGGCAGGTGGCTTCGGAGCGTCTTCCGCGAACGCGGCTGGGACGGCCTTGCGGAGGGCGGCCTCCAGCCCCTCGAAGTCGCCGCCGGTCAGCAGGAACTCGGGGAGCAGCAGCGGCGTGGGGGCGAGGTCGTGCTCGATCCGGATCCGCGTGCTGCGGCCGTCGCTGCCCTTCACGGCCCGGATCGCAGCGAACGGCACCACGAGCGGCTGCGGCCCCGGCGCGTTCGGCGGCACGTTGCCCTTCGCGTCGGGCGGCGTCCCCCGCAGTTGCGGCGGCAGCACCAGCGCGTCTTTCGTGACGAACAACTGCTGCGGGTTGAGCACCTCGCGGACGCCCGACACCACCAGCACCCCGGCGAAGACCAGCGCCGGCAGGCCGACGACCGACAGCACGCACAGGAGCACGCCGAGCGGCAGCTGCCCGCCCTGGACCATCATCACGCCCGCGGGGAGCGTGGCGGCAGCGGCGCTGCCGATGACCGCGAGGAACGCGACGGCACACCCCTGCGCGGCGCAGCCGACGCGGAGCGGGTAGGCGTGCTCGACGACGAGTTGCACGGGCTCAGACGCCATCGGCCGGCTCCTGCCCGCCGGGCACCAGCACCGCCCGGAGCCGCCGCAGCGCCCGCAGGTAGCGCATCGACGCCGCGGCTTCGGTGAGCCCGAGCGCCGCGGCCGCCTCCTGGTTCGACAGCGCCTCGTGGTGCCGCATCAGGATCACCTCGCGGTCGTCGTCGGAGAGCTTGTCGATGGCGTCGGTGAGCTTGCGCTGGAGTTCGTGGCGGATGGCCTCGGACGCCGGCGTCGCGTCGGTGTCGATGAGCTGCGCGACGAGGGAGACGCTGGACTCGTCGGCCCACGCGGGGCGGGCGACGGCCTGCTCGCGGTCCACGCTGCGGCGCTGCGCGAGGCGGTGCCGGCGGTGCGTGTCGATGATGCGGTCCTGCGCGAGGTGCCGGAGCCACAGGTGGAACGGCATGTCCGGCTTCTTGAGGTACTCGGTGAGCCGCTGGCTGGCCTCGACGAGCACGTCCTGCACGATGTCGGACGCGTCGACGCGGCGCGCGACGGCCGGGTCGAGCCGCAGGTCGATGACCCGGCGGAGCGGGTCGCGGAACTCGGCGAGGAGCTTGTCGACGGCCCCGGACCCGCCGGCGCGGGCGTCGTCGAGCAAGCGGTCGGTCTCTTCCCGGTTGGGCCACATGAGGAGAATTGTAGCGGAACTCAGCGGAACAGGTCAGCAACCGAACACGAGAACCCGGGCAACTCGGGGCCATGTGAGGCGTCAAGTGCGACGTCGGAGCCCCGGCGGGCGGTTGATGTCACGGCCGGCGGCGCATACAGCAACCCCATGAGTACCACCCTCGTCTGGACCCCGCCGGCCGGCATCGCCGGTCTGATCTTCGACTGCGACGGCACCCTCGCGGACACCATGCCGGCCCACTACCGGGCGTGGACCGCGATGCTCGAACCGCACGGCATCCCGTTCCCCGAGCCGCGGTTCTACGCGATGGGCGGGATGCCCACGGCGCAGATCATCCGCGTCCTCGCCGCCGACGCGGGGGTGACCGTCGCCGACGTGGACGCGATGGTCCACACGAAGGAGCAGGCGTTCCTCACGTTCCTCGACGCGATCGTGGCCATCGAGCCGGTGGTGGCGATCGCGGCGGCGCACCGCGGGAAGCTGCCGATCGCGGTGGCCAGCGGCGGGTACCGCGACACGATCACCCGGACCCTCGACCGGATCGCGGTGCGGGACTGGTTCGACGCGCTGGTGACGGCCGAGGACACGGCCCGGCACAAGCCCGAGCCCGACGTGTTCCTCGAAGCGGCCCGGCGGCTCGGGGTGCCGGCGGCGGCGTGCGTGGTGTTCGAGGACACCGACATCGGCCTGGAGGCGGCCCGCCGCGCCGGGATGCACGGCGTCGACGTGCGGCCGTGGGTGACGCGGGGGTGACGAAGGGAGTCGAGTCACGAGAGCGAGTGGTGAGAAGCCCTCATCCGCGACTCGAACCCTCGTCGCGGGTGAAGGCGTGGCCTTCACCTGACACCAGCGACAACACGTTATTGCCGTTGCCTCTCGTTACTCAAGGCGCTTCTCCACCACAACACAGCACGCATCAGGATCGAGCGGCTCCTGACTCACAGCACCTTGCCGCTGAAGAGTAGCAACTTGCATTCGAAGGTCCTCGATCTCGGCCTGCATGCGGTTCATCTGCTTGGTCGGCACAAGGTAGGCGATCAACTGACCGTGTTCGTCGTGCAGCGTTAAAGTCTCTGAATCGGGAGCAAGAAGCGCCATTCTTTTCTCCTGTTCGGGTGCCCACCCATCGTACCGCGCGGTCACGCGGGCGGGGAAGCGGGGTCCGGGTCGGCCGTCTCGGTGCGGGCCACGATCACGACGGCCGACATGTCGCCGATGTTGTTCACGGTGGTCCGGCACATGTCGAGGATCCGGTCGATGCCCAGGATGAGGGCGATCGCGCCGGGCTCGACCCCGATCGACGCGAGCACGAGCATGAGCAGCGGGATCGAGCCGCCGGGCACCCCGGCCGCCCCGACCGCGGTGAGCACGCACAGGATCACCACGACGACCTGGTCCCCGAACGCGAGCGGCTCCGGGAGCATCACCTGGGCCAGGAACATCACCGTCACCCCCTCGAACAGCGCCGTGCCGGCCATGCACATGGTCGCGCCCAGGGGCAGCACGAACCCGGCGATCTTCATCGGGATCCCGAACTCGGTCTGGGCCACGCGGATGTTCGTCGGCAGCGTGGCGCTCGACGAACTGGTGCTGAACGCCGTCACCATCGACGTGCGGATCTTCCGGAAGAACACCCCCGGCCCCATCCCGGTGAGCGCCCACACGAACAGCGGGAGCACCACCAGCCCCTGGACCGCGAGCCCGGCCAGCACCACCGCGGCGTACTTGCCCAGCAGCGCGAGGAGCCCGAACCCGAACTGGGACGTGGTGCTGAAGATGAGGCAGAACACGCCGACCGGGGCCAGCTTCATCGCCACCATGATGATGAACACCATCAACTCGCCCACCGCCTCCAGGAACCGGGTCACGAGTTCGGCCCTGGGCGGGTCGAGCTTGGTGATGCCGACGCCGACGAGCAGCGCGAACGTGATGATGCCGAGCATCTCGAGGTTCGCCGCGGCCGCGAACGGGTTGCTCGGGACCACCTGCTTGACGAACTCCACGACCGTGAAGTCGGCCTTCTTCTTCTTGGCCGCGTCGCCGCCGTAGGTCTTCTGCAGGTCGGCGACGGTGTCCTGCGGCAGCCCCTCCCCGGGCCGCACCGCGTTCACCAGCACGATGCCGATCACCGCCGCGACGAAGCTGATGAGCAGGAAGTACCCGAGCGTCTTGGCGCCGACCCGGCCGACCGCCCCGAGGCTCCCGATCTGCGCGACGCCCACCGCGAGCGACGAGAACACGAGCGGGACCACGGTGACGAACAGGAGCCGGAGGAACACCTGCCCCACGGGCTCGGCGACGTTCGCGTTGACCCACCGCACCCACTCGGGCACCCGGGGCGGCGGGCCGGGCTCCACGAACGCGAGGTTCACCGCGCAGCCGGCGACGGCCCCGAGGACGAGGCCGGCGAGGATGCGGGTGTGGGGGACGGCGGCGGGGGCGGACATGAGCGCTCCGGGTTCGTGGCGAACCGGGAGCGTAAGCGACGGGGTGCGGAATCTCAAGCCCGACGGCGCGGCGGTCACGGCTTCGCGCGCTTGAGGACGAGGAGCGCGTCGATCCCGAGTTCCTTCGCGACGTCGGGCGGCCGCGGGTAGTCGAGCGAGAACGGGAGGCGGAGCGTCAGCGCGTCCCCCTTGAGTTCGTACACCCCGCGGATCAACTCGCCCTTTCGCGGGCCGGCGGCGACCGTCAGGTTCACGGCCGCGGGGGTCGCGAGCGGGTCCAGGTCCACGGTCAGCGCCTCCGCTTTGCCGGCCTCCTCCCACTTCACCCCCGCGTCGCCGAACGTCAGGCGGAAGTCTTTCGCGTCCGCGGCCGACAGCTCGTCCTGGTCGAACCGGCCGCTCTCGACGGTCCAGGTGCCGGCCAGTTGCTCGCGGGCCTCCTTGATCGCCTTGACCCGGGCCGCGTCCTCCGCCGGCTTCCGGGCGAGGACGAGCACGACGCGGTCGTCCCCGGCGGCGACGTCCTTGGGCCGCGCCGCCCGCGGGACCGCGAGGCACATCTTGAGGTGCTCGCCGTCGATCGCGTAGACGCCCAGCAGCGTCAACGTCTCCGGACCGGCCTTGAACTCGACGTCGATCGCCTTCGGGGTCGCCGCCGGGTCGAGCCGGAACGCCAGCGGCTGGGGCTTCGGTTCGTCGGTCTTCTCCCGGTCGCGGAGGATCGTGCCCAGCACGGGCCGCGCCGCCGGGGTCGTGCGCTTTCCGACCCGCCCGAAGGTGCTCACCTGGCTGCCGGTGAACAGCTTCGACGACAGCTCCGAGCCCTTGATGGTGACCCCCGCGTCGCGGTAGTCCATCCACGGGAGCGACCGCCCGAGGCCCGACACCGACACGACGTGCCACTCGCCCTGGAGCGCCTCCAGTTCCTTCTTGGCGGCGGCGTCCTTGTCGTCGGCCGCGAGGAACTGGAGGCAGCAGAGGCACGCGAGCAGGGTGAGCGGTTTCACGGCAGGGCTCCACGGGTTCGTCCGTCGCTCGAACACTCGTTGAAGGTACCCCGGGCCGCGGCCGCCCACCAACGAAAACGCCCCGGAGCGTCCGGGGCGTTACGTGCAGAGGATGCTGTGTGGTGAAATCCTCCTGGGATACGCAGGAACCGGCTGGCGGGCCGCCACGGAGGGCGGCCCCTACCAGACAGTTTGCCTTTGGTTTGTAGGGGCCGCCCTCCGTGGCGGCCCGCGTGAGGCGAACGATTCAACAGAGGCGAACGATTCAACAGAGCAACCAGAGGACATAAGCCCAGAGGACAGCAAGGCTACTTGCTTCCTGCTCTGCTGTCCTCTGCGATTCTGTCCTCTGGGCTTCACGATTTCTCTTCGTCGGGCTTGCGGCGGGTGCTGTCGTTGTCGAGGCGGTTGAGCGTGTCGCTGCGGTGCTTCCCGAGGTCCTCGTCGACGTGCGCGGCCTCCTCCGGGTTGTCGGTCAGGGACCGCTTCAGCTCCTGCCGCCGGTGCTTGTTGCCGCGCTTCTTGATGGCCCGCTTCGCCTCGCGGAGCTTCCGCTTGTCCGGGTCCGGCATAGTCTGTCCCTCTCGTAGGGCCGGCTGTGCCGGCCGGAGCGTCGCCGCTCGCCCCAATCACGGCCGGCACAGCCGGCCCTACTCGAAACTCAAACGCCGCGCATGGCACGCATCCTCATCGCGACCGACGCCTGGCACCCGCAAGTGAGCGGCGTGGTCCGCACGCTCGAAATGACGGCCCTCGTCCTGCGCGGGTGGGGCCACGTCGTCGAGATCGTCGAACCGACCGCGTACCCGTCGGTGCCCACCCCATTCTACCCCGAGATCCCCATCAGTTACCCCCGAACCGGGCGGGTCAACGAACGGGTGCTGAACTTCCGGCCCGACTACGTTCACATCTCCACGGAGGGGACGATCGGCCTGATGGTTCGCCAGTTTTGCCGCCGAATGCGGTGGGCCTTCACCACCTCGTACCACACGCGGTTCCCCGAGTACCTCAAGAAGCTCGCCCGCGTGCCCGAGTGCGTCACCTACCCGTTCCTGAAGTGGTTCCACGGCCCGGCGGGGGTCATGATGGTGGCGACGCCGAGCCTGGAGAAAGAGTTGGTCGCCCGCGGGTTCCGGCCGCCGGTCCACCGGTGGTCCCGCGGCGTGGACCTGGGCACGTTCCGCCCGCGGCCGAGGGTCGAGTCCGGGCACGCACGCCCGGTGCTGCTGTACGTCGGCCGGGTGTCGCACGAGAAGGGGATCGACGACTTCCTGAAGCTCAAGACGCCCGGCACGAAGGTGATCGTCGGCGACGGCCCGGCGCGCGCTTCCCTGGAGAAGCAGTACCCGGACGCAGTGTTCCTGGGGTACCGCTCGGGGCAGGCGCTCGGCGAGGCGTACGCGGCCGCGGACCTGTTCGTGTTCCCGAGCAAGACCGACACGTTCGGCGTGGTCGTGATCGAGGCGCTGGCGTCCGGGCTGCCGGTCGCGGCGTACCCGGTGACCGGCCCCGGCGACATCATCACCAACGAGAAGCTGGGCGCGACCGACCCCGACCTGGGCGCGGCCGTCGCCCGCGCCCTGGCGACCGGCGACCCGGCCGCGTGTGCCGCCGAGGGCGCGACCTACACCTGGGAAAGCTGCACGAAGCAGTTTCTCGCGAACATGGTGCCCCTCCGGTAGTGTCACCTTTGGGCGAGCGGCGCGAGCCGGCCGGTGCATTGGTGATTGGTGGGGCAGACATTCCTGTCTGCCTCCAACCGCTCTTGAGGTAGGCAAGAATGCCTGCCCCACCAGGGACCACCGGAACACTTCCCCGCTCGCCCGGAGACGCACCCATGCGCAAAGAGTTCCTCGCCGAGCGCGACGACCTGTTCGTGGTTCACGAGTTCCTGTCGCCGGAGGAGTGCGCCCGTTACATCGCCCGCACCGAGGGCGTGGGCTACGGCGACGCGCCGATCTCCACGATGAGCGGCCCGGTGATGCGGAAGGACATCCGCAACAACGACCGCGTGATGATCGACGACCCACTTCTCGCCGCCGAGATGTGGGAGCGGCTGCGCAACTTTTTCCCCGAGTGGGCGCGGTTCTGGGTCCCGGTCGGGCTGAACGAGCGGTTCCGGTTCTACCGCTACGACCCCGGGCAGCAGTTCGACTGGCACTTCGACGGCCGGTACGAGCGGTCCCCGACCGAGCACAGCGCGTTCACGTTCATGATCTACCTGAACGGCTACGTCGCCGGCGGCGCGACCGAGTTCAACATGAAGTCGTCCGGCGTCATTCGCAACGGCGACCCGGTGCTCCGCGTCCAGCCCGAGGAGGGTAAGGCGCTGGTGTTCCCGCACAAGATCCTGCACCGCGGCGCACCGGTCGCCGACGGCCGAAAGTACGTCATGCGGACCGACGTGATGTGCCGGTGGGCGGACCTGAAGCAGCACCCCGCCGCGAAGGACAGCGACGCGATCGCGTGACTCGGCGAGCGGGGGGCGTGAGGCCCCCGAGTGAAGTGCGAGGAGGAGAACTCGGGGGGCTCACGCCCCCCGCTCGCCGGGCCGTACAATCCTCCTGACGCCCCGGAGGACGCCGTGAACGAGCAACCCGCACCGCCCGACGAGCCGTGGTACGCCGACGGGCTCGCGTTCGAGTGTACTCGGTGCGGCAAGTGCTGCACCGGCGAGCCCGGGTACGTCTGGGTCACCGACGACGAACTCGCCGCCATCGCCGCGTTCCTCCGCGAGCCGGTCGGCGAGGTCCGGGCCGTCCACACCCGCCGGACCCGCGGCCGCGTCACCCTCCGCGAGCGGGCCAACGGGGACTGCAACTTTTGGGACGCGAAGAAGGGCTGCACCATCTACCCCGTGCGGCCGCCGCAGTGCCGCACCTGGCCGTTCTGGGACTCCAACGTCGCCACGCCCGAGGAGTGGGAGCACACCCGCGACGTGTGCCCCGGGGCCGGCCAGGGCGACGTGATCCCGGTCGAGGAGATCAGCCGCCGGCTCAAGGTCATCAAGATGTGAAGTCCCGGTGCGCCGCTGTTCGCCCGCGGCCGCCCGGGATACGCTGTCGGTTCGCCCGCCCGCGGCTTCGCCTCAAAATTCGAAGCACGAAATTCGAAGCACGAACCAGACCGTGGCCCGGCTGCTTCGTTCGTGCTTCGTACTTCGAATTTTGGATTTGTTGGCGCGGCCCCGCCCCGTGGAGGCTCCACCCGTGCCGAAGGTCGTCCCCGCTCTCATCGCCGCGCTCCTCGTCGCGGTCCCGGCGTGCAAGAAGAAGCCCGCCGCCACGCAGCCCGACGCGACCCCGGCCCCGCCGCCGAAGCCGGCGCCGGCCCCGGGCCAGTCCGGCACCGGCACCCCGCCGGCCCAGCCGTTCGACCCGTCGCTCCCGACCCCGCCGACCCAGCGGCCGCTGTACAACTTCCAGATCACCGTCGCCGCCGGCCGCACCGCCGAGTTGGAGCACCTCAAGCAACTCGGGCTCGCGTTCCACGGTGCCAGCGACGCGAGCGGCGGCTTCCCCGCGGGGGTCGTCGACGCGAGCGGGAAGGTCGGGCTGAGCTGGCGGGTCGCGCTGCTGCCGTACCTCGAGCAGGACGCGCTGTACCGCCAGTTCAAGCTCGACGAGCCCTGGGACAGCGCCCACAACAAGAAGCTCATCCCCCAGATGCCGAAGCTGTACGCGCCGGGGAACACGAACACCTTCGGGTACACGTTCCTGCGGTCGTTCTCGGGGCCGGGCACGGTGATGCCGGTGCCGCCGAAGCTGCCCGCCGCCGGCAAGGTGATCGTCGGCGTGGCCCCGCCGATCATCACCGACGGCGCATCGAAGACGCTGCTGGTCGCCGAGGCCTACGACCCGGTCATCTGGACCAAGCCCGACGAGCCGTTCTCGGCCGCGGCCCCCCCGCGGCTGGGCGGCGGCGTGTACGGGAACGGCTTCTGCGCGCTGTTCGCCGACGCTTCGGCCCGGTTCCTACCGACGAACATCCCGCCGGCCGACATCAGCAGCCTGATCCAGACCAACGACGGCCGCGCCGTGAACCTGCCGTGAGGCGGAACCGATGAAACGAAGCGATGGCACGCGGACGACGCGGACAAAAGCCGGGATCGAGACCCGATCAGACAGAACGGGATTCCGATCCGATCCTCTTCAATCCTGCGTTTGATCCGCGTCGTCCGCGTGCCATCGCTTCGTACCGCCCACACGGGTTCACGACCTCGCCAACTCCACCGCCACTTCCGCCGCGAGCGTAGCGTTCGCCACGATCAGCGCCCGGTTCGCCACGAGCGTGCGGCCGCCGCTCAGCTCCGCGAGCCGCTTCAGCAGGAACGGCGTGACCCGCGGGCCGCTGACGCGGGCATCTTGCGCGTCCCGCTCGGCCTCGCACAGCCACTCGTGGAACTCGGCCGCGGGGATGGCCGCGGCGTCCGGGCACGGCCGCGCCAGCACCGCCCCGCCCCCGCCCATGCGGACGTGCGCGGCGAACGCCGCCGCCGCCTCGGCGGGCGATTCGACCCGCGCCGACACCGGTAACGTCGCGGCCGCGACGTAGAACGCCGGGAACTCGTCGGTCCGGTAGCCGAGCACGGGCACGCCGAGCGTCTCCAGGATTTCGAGCGTCCGCGGCAGGTCGAGGATGCTCTTCGCCCCGGCGCACGCGACCAGCACCGGCGTGCGGGACAGTTCCGTCAGGTCGGCGGAGATGTCGTCGCAAGCGGCGAGCGTTGGGGGGCCAGCGGCAAGCGGCAGGGGATCGGAAGTGCGGCCTTGAACTCCGGACTCCGCACTCCGCGTTCCGAACTCGGCTCGGTGCGCGCCGCCGATGCCGCCGGTCGCGAACACCCGCACCCCGGCCGCGTGCGCCAGGGCCATCGTCGCCGACACGGTTGTCGCCGCGAGCCGCTTCAGCCCGACGGCCGCGCCGAGGTCGCGGCGGCTCGCCTTCAGCACGCCCTTCGCCTGTGCGAGTTCGGACACCTGGTCGTCGGTGAGCCCCACGGTCGGGACGCCGTGCCAGACGGCGACGGTGGCGGGAACGGCCCCGGCGGCGCGCACGGCGGCCTCGGCCTCGCGGGCGACTTCGAGGTTCGTCGGCCACGGGAGCCCGTGCGCCACGAGCGTCGATTCGAGCGCGACCACGGGCCGGCCGGAAGCGAGTGCCTCACGAACTTCAGGAGAAACGGTCAGCCACGGCTCGATCATCGCGTTCTCACAATGCGCGTCCTCGACTCGGTCCGGCCCCACCGTAATAATGCCTGCTATGGGCACGAGTGACGAGGGCGCTTCCACACCCGCCGCCGCGGGGCAGACCCCGGGCGGACCCGGCGGGCCCGCGCGCGCGGCCCCGACCCGCGACGACGTCCTGCGGTGGGTCGCGGCGGCCGGCGGCGAGCCGTGGTTCCCGTCCCGGCACGCGGCCGCGGCCGGCACCGACCGCGCCGCCCTCGACGAGCCGCTCGGGCAGCTCCTTCGCGCCGACCTCGTCCGGGTCGCGGCGTGGGTCCGCGGCGCGGGCCAGGGGTACGTCCCGACGCCCGCGGGGGCCGCGTACCTCGACGGCCCCGCGCCCGCGCCGGTGGACGCGCCCGCGGCCGCCGGGGAGCCGCCCGCGGGCGGGGCGGGGCCCGCGCCGGAGGAGCAGGCGGCCCGGCGCTTCGGGCTGAACCTCCGGACCCCGCTCGTCGTGCCGACCCTGCTCGTGGCGAACGTGTGCTGGTTCCTCGTCGGGGGGGCGGCCGCGGCCGCCAACGACCTCCCGCTCCGCCCGTACCTGTTCGACGGCCAGCCGCCGGCGCTGCTGCACCGCGTCGGGGCCGTCAACGGCGGGGACGTGCTCGCGGGCGAGTGGTGGCGGCTCCTCGGCGCGTGCTTCGTCCACTTCGGGCTGCTGCACCTCCTGGCGAACATGTTCGCGCTCGGGATGATGGGGCCGCTGGCCGAACTCCTGTGGGGCCGGTGGCGGCTGGTGGTCATCTACGCCGCGTCCGGGCTGGCCGGCAGTTGCCTGGCGGTCGGGCACCAGCCCGAGACGCTACTGGCGGGCGCGTCCGGGGCGATCTGGGGCGTGCTCGCGTCGCTGCTGGCGTGGCTCATGCTGTTCCGGTCCGAGCTGCCGCCCACCGTCGCGGCCGAGTGGGCGCGGCGGCTGTGGCTCGCGTTCCTGCTGAACACCGGGGTGAGCTTCCTCCCCGGGGTGAGCTGGGAGGCGCACCTGGGCGGCGGGGCCGCGGGGTTCGTGGCGTCGGGGCTGCTCAACGCGGTGCGGTTCGCGACCGGCCCGCGCCGGGCGCTGGCACTCGCGCTGCTGGTCGCGCTCCCGCTCGCGTGCTGCGGCGGGGTGGCGCTGGCGGCGCGACACGCCGGGGCGTGGGGGCCGGTCCGCGAGCGGCACGCGGGCCGCCCCCCGCGGACGCACCCGAAGCCGATCGCCACTGTGGAGGCGCTCAAGCGTGAGGTGGTCCCGCTGCTGGATCAACTCGCGCCGGAAGTGGGCCGCCCGGTCCAGGTCCGCGCCTGGGTGCAGTGCTTCCAGCCGAAGGCGGCCCGGAACCCGGCGGCCACCGGGGAGACCCGCGAGGCGCTGGCGGGGCTGAAGGCAACGGCCGACGAGGCGGTCGCGCTGCTCGCGGGACCGGCGGTCGGGTTCGAGCCGTTCGACGCGGTCCGCGGGCGGGCGAAGGAGTTCGCCGAGGCGCGGTCCCGCGAGTGCGGCCTGTACCTCGCGCTGCTCGACGCGCCGACGCCGCCGGACGCAGCCGCGACGGCCGCCGTGGGCGACGCCCGCCGCACCAGCGAGGCCGCGTGGGACCGCGTGCGCAAGAAGTGAGCCCGGCCGCTCCGGCGGCGTGAAACTTGCGGTTCGGGGCCCCGGTCAATAACATTGGCCTGATCCGATACCGTCGCCGACCTCCCCGGCGCGCTGTGAGAGCCGGCAGTGATTTCCTTCCGCCGCTTCCGTAACACCGACCCCCCGGCGCTGGCCGAAGTCTGGAACGAGTCACACCCGTCCCGCAGTGCGTACCCGATCCGCACCCCCGCCCTCCTCGACCGCTGGGTGTTCTCCAAGCCGTACTTCGACCCCGACGGGCTGATCGTCGCCACCGACGACGCCGACGGCGGCAAGATCCTCGGGTACGCGCTGGCCGGGTTCGGCCCCAACGAGGCGCTCTCGGCCCTCGACTACACCAACGGCGTCATCTGTTCCGTCGCGGTCCGCCCCGGCAGCAGGCGGCAGGCGATCGCCCGCGACCTGGTCCAGAAGATCGAGGGGTACCTGACGGCCCGGGGTGCCACGACCCTGCGGGCCGGCCCGCGGTGGCCCAACTGCCCGTTCGGGTTCGGCCTGTACGGCGGGACCAGTTGCCCGGGGTTCCTCGCGTCCGACCCGGGGGCCGACCCGTTCTTCAAGTCGCTCGGGTACGAGCCGGCCGACACCACCCTGGTGTTCCACAAGAAGCTCGAGGCGCCGATCGCGATCGCCGACGGCCGGTTCGGGATGCTGCGGAAGAAGTACGAGACGCAGGTGCTGCGGGCCGCCAGCGTGCCGACGTGGTGGCACGAGTGCGTGTGGGGCATGCTGGAGCCGGTCGAGTTCCGGATGGTGGACAAGCAGGCGAACAACGCCCCGGCGGCGCGGGCGGTGGTGTGGGAGCTGGAGGGCTACGGGTGGCGGTGGGGGTTCCCGTCGGCGGGCATCCTCGACATCCAGGTGCGCGCGGACCTCCGGCGGCAGGGGCTCGCGAAGCTGATGCTGGCCCAGGTGCTGCGGTTCCTGCAGGACCAGTTCTTCGGCATCTGCGAGGTCCACGCCCCGGCCGAGCGCCCCGAACTCGTGGGCCTGTGCAAGTCGGCCACCCTCGAACAGGTCGACGTCGGCACGACGTACCTCAAGCGCGTCCCGCGGTAGGCTGCCGCGCTACGGCACCCGCGATACCCGGCGGCCAGGGTTGGCACCCAGGAGACCCAGGGTTGGCATCCAGCGGCCCCAGGGTTGGCATCCAGCGGCCCCAGGGTTCGCACCCTGGGCTACGGACTGTCGTCCCTCCGGGACTCGGGTGGTTGGTCGGTCCGCGTAGCCCAAGGAGACCCAGGGTTTGCACCCTGGGCTACGGACTGTCGTCCCTCCGGGACTCAAAAACTCAAAACCCGCCCACCGCCCGAGCCCCCGGAGGGGGCGGCAGTCCGTAGCCCAGGGTGCAAACCCTGGGACCGCTGGGTGCGAACCCTGGGTCTCCTGGGTGAGATGGCGCAACCGCCAGGTTTTCCGGGTATCGTGGGGACGACCATTCCCACCCGGAGGTCGCCCGTGCCGCAGTCGTACACCTCCCTGTACTACCACCTCGTCTTCAGCACCCGCAACCGCGAGGCGACCATCTCCCCGGAGATCGGTCCGAGGCTGTACGACTACTTCGGGGGGCTGGTCCGGGCCGAGCGCGGCGTCCTGCTCGCGGTCGGCGGCGTGTCCGACCACGTCCACCTCCTCGTGCGGCTGTCGCAGACGCGGGCCATCGCGGACGTGATGCGGGTCATCAAGGCGAACGCATCGAAGTGGGTCCACGAGACGTTTCCGAACACGGCCGGCGTGTGGTGGCAGGGCGGGTACGGCGCGTTCACGGTGGGCAAGTCGGCGGTCGACGAGGTGGAGGCGTACATCGCGAACCAGGAAGCGCACCACCGCGGCGAGACGTTCCAGACCGAGTTCCGGGGATTGCTCGACGAACACGGCGTCGAGTACGACGAACGGTACTTGTGGGATTGAGCGCCCGGGTCCGGACCAAGCGGTCCCAGGGTTGGCACCCTGGGCTACGGACTGCCGCCCCCTCCGGGGGCTCAATGCCTTCAGTCCCGGAGGGACGACAGTCCGTAGCCCAGGGTGCCAACCCTGGGACCCTGGGCTACGCGGACCGACCAACCACCCGAGTCCCGGAGGGACGACAGCCAACCCTGGGTCCGCTGGGTGCAAACCCTGGGTCTTCTTCGGAGCCGCGCTACGGCGCGTCCCACGCGAGCGTGAGCCGCGGGGTCGGGCCGGGGACGCGGAGCCGGACCAGGCCGATCGGGTCGCGGCCCGTCGGGTCCTTGAGCTCCTTCACCTCGATGTAGCTCGGGAACGCCCGCAGCCCCTCGATCATGTGCAGGCTCACCTGCACCTCGCCCTCGGCGTTCGGCGTCACGTCGGTGAGCACCACCCGCCGCCCGTCGGCCGAGTGCCACGTCGCGGTGCCGGCCAGGACGTAGGCGTGCGGGCGGTCGATCGCGTACAGCACCACCGCCCGGCCGCCCTCGGCCAACTGCGCCACCGCCCGGGCCTTCGGGCAGCTCGCCCACCGCTCGATCACCGCGGGGCTCCGGGCCACGACCCAGCCGACGTTGTACCACCGGCAGAACGCCGCGAGGTCCGCGTCGGACCACTCGCCGAGCCCGCGGCCGGTGAGCTGGCGGTCGCGCATGCCGCAGTACGAGTGCTCCATTCCGGCGTCGGGGTCGAGCCCGCCGAGGTAGGACCGGTCCGTGACCACGGGCAGCAGCGCTGACCAGTTCCACGCCCCCCGCGGGTCGGCGGTCGTCTCGTCCCACAGGATGCGGGCGTCGCTCGTCGTGTGCCGCTTGATGGCCGCGATCAGGTCCCGCTGCTCGGGGGAGAACCCGACGATCAGCGGCTGCGTCGAGACGCCCAGTGCGGCCGCCAGGGGGCGGCGGCTCCCGTCGGCCCACGCGACCACGAGCAGCCCGGCGAGGGCCGCGCCCAGCGCGGGGCCGCCGAGCCGGCACCGGTCGAGGACGAGCCACAGGCCGAACGCCGCGGGGAGCACCAGGAACGCGCCGGCCAGCAGCACGAGCCGGTCGGAGATGCCGTGGGGCAGGCCCGGCCACGCGCCGCCCACCCGGGCCACGGCCACGGCCAGCGCCGCCGCCAGCAGCGCCAGGCCGGCCGCGGACCGGTGCCCGGCCCGCCACACGAGGGCCCCGCCGAGCACCCCGCCGGCGGCCAGCACCGGCCACCCGGGGAGGCACGCGAACAGCGGCGGGTAGTCGCGGGCGCAGCCCACCAGCACGCGCCAGTCGGGGACCGTCAGGTGGTCGCCGGGGATCGGCTGCCGGAGCCACCAGAACTTCGCCCAGTCCACCACCCACCACATGTTCGGGGTGACGCCGACGAACGTGACCCCGGCCAGCCCGAGGTGGAACCCGGGCCCGTGCCGCGGGGCGAACACGAGGTAGTACACGACCACGACCGGCATCAGGCCCATCCACACGAACGGGTTGCAGAACCACCCCGCCAGTGCGGCCAGCGCCAGCACGAGCCACGCCTCGACCCCGAGGCCCCGGGCGAACCGGGCCAGCCACGGGACGAACACCAGCGCCGCGAGCCCGGCCCCGAGCGAGTCGAGGTGCCCGGCCTCGATCACGTGCCGGCCGGCCCCCGACCACACCAGCAGCGTGCCGGCGACGCCCGCGAGCACGGCCGCCCCCGGCGGGAGCCCGGCCCCGCGCCCGGCCAGCACGAACGCGAGCGGGACCGCGAGGACGACGGCGAACAGGCCCATCTTGTACGCGGCCGGGTCGTACCCGCCCCCGGCGAGGACCAGGAACAGTTCGGCCGGGCGGCTGCCGGGGTCGAACACCGGGGTCTTGGGGAACCCGGCCTGGAACCGCGGGTCGTAGCACGTCGTGGTGCCGCGCGCGTAGAATGCGGCGGCCCCCAGCGCCCCGTGGTACAGGTGCAGCGGGTGCCGGCCCGAGAGGACCGGGCGGTCGTCGGTGACCGCGGCCCACCCGCGGTTGGCGCTGAACAGGGTCAGCGCGAACCCGACCTGCACCAGCACCAGCGCGCCGACCGCGGCCAGCCACGCGGGGCGGGCGGTGAACCCGGCATCGGTCTCGGGGGGCGGCGGAGCGGTCACGGCGCGGTCCCTCGCGCAACAGGGCGACGCGGGAGCGTACCCCGGGGCGCGGGCCGGGGGCAAGGGGAGTTCCGCGGGGCCGCGCGCCACTGACAACGCCGGCCGCTGCTGGTAGAATGCACACACCCGCGGGAACGCGCCGCGGCGAGGGGCCGGTCCATGAAGTGTCAACGCTGTCCGAAGCAGGCCACACTGCACATCACCGAGGTGCTCGGGGACGAGCGGTTCGAGGAAGTCCACCTGTGCGAGGACTGCGCCAAGAAGTACCTGTACGAGCCGCAGATCGGCGCGAAGCCGGCGAAGCCGGGCGTGGCCCCCGTCGACGCGGCCGAGGAGCCCGGCGGCGCGCGGTGCCCGACGTGCGGGATCACGTTCGTCGAGTTCCGCAACCACGGGCGGTTCGGGTGCGCCCACGACTACGACGCGTTCAAGCCGGACCTGCTCCCGCTCATGGACAGCGTCCACGGGGACACCCGGCACGCCGGGAAGATCCCCCGCCGCGCCCCCCGCACCGCCACCACCCAGGCCGAACTCGGCCAGCTCCGGCAGCGGCTCCAGGTGCTGGTGGAGGAGGAGAAGTACGAGGAGGCGGCCCGCGTCCGCGACCGGATCAAGGACCTCGAACTGGGCTGAGACCGACCCGAACACCCCGTGAGGTGGGACCCATGACGACCGACTGCGTCCGACTCATCCGCCGGCTCCACCGGGCGGCGAACGCCGTCGAAGTGCGGGCGATCGGTGGCGGCGTGGGGAGCGACAACGACGCCGCGTTCGAGCAACAACTGGCGGACCTGCACCTCCTCGTTGTGGCCGACTTGCGGACCGACCACTCCGCTCCGAAGCGCGTGGTTCTCGACCTCCGGCAGTTGGCCGGGCTGTCCGACCGCATGGTCGGCGGCCTCGTTCGCCTCGACCGGTTCCTTCGCGCGGCCCGAACCGAACTCGTGGTGGTGGCGGGCCAGGGGACCGGCTTCGACGCGATCCGCACCCGTCCGCTCGACCGGGTTCTGAGCGTCGCCGCCGACCCTGCGGCGCTCCTCCGCGACTACGGGATCGAGTTGTCGCTCCGCGCCTCGTCGCTCCCGGAAGAGGAAACCGTGACCTTCACGGCCGAGGAGTTGCGGGAGATGGAGTCGGCGGGGGTGACGCTGGGCGACGCGATCCGGATGCTTGAAGAGGACGAGCCGCGAGGGTGATCCCATGTCCGCGACGGGACCGGAGCGGTTCAAGGTGTTCATCCCCGGGAAGTGGATGGACGAGTTGAGGGCACTGAAGGCCGAAGCGCGGCGCGACGGGTGGGCCCCGGAACTCCTCGCCGCCGTGAAGGAACTCGGCTACCGGCTCACCGTCGAGCCGGACGAGTGGGGCGAGAGCCGCGAGTACCTTCCGGTTCTCCAACTGGAGGTGCGGTTCGGGGTCGCGGGGGTCGTCACCGTGTGGTACGCCGTCGATGTGGTGGCCCGGTCGGTGTACGTCAAACGCATCGGGGCGCGCAACAGGCCCGGATAGCCCGTGGTAACGGAGTACCGCCGGCGCGCGGGGCGAGCCCCGGTCGCCGGCCTCAAAGTGGCAGACGTTCCATGAAGTGCATGTTCTGCGACAGCGTGGCCACGGTGCACCTGACGGACATCGTGAACAAGAAGAAGCGCGAGGCGCACCTGTGCGAGACGTGCGCCCGCGAGCGGGACCTGCTCCCGCAGCAGGCCGGGCAGCCGATCGACCTGAAGGCGCTGGTGAACCTGATGATGGCCCCGGACCCGGCCCCGACCGCACCGGCCGCACCCGTCGCGCCGCTCAACTGCCCGAGGTGCGGCATGACCTACGCCGCGTTCAAGGGCGAGGGCCGGTTCGGGTGCGCCCACGACTACGACGCCTTCGCCGCCATCCTCGGCCCGCTGCTGGAGCGCGTCCACCGGGGCACGACGCACGCCGGCAAGGCCCCGGCCGCCGCCCGCGAGGCCGTCCGGACCGCCCGCCTCGAAGCGCTCCGCGGCGAGATGGCCGCCGCCGCCCGCACCGAGGACTACGAGGAAGCCGCCCGGCTCCGCGACCTGATCCGCCAGATGGAAGCCGCACAGTAGTTTCGGGTTCCGAGTTTCAGGTTTCGAGGTGGGCGCGGCGCCGCGGTCGGCCGGACACCCGGACCCGCTGCCGAACTCGAACCGGGAAACGCGACACTCGAAACGCTGCCAAGGAAACCGCCAGGATGAACCTCGACACCCTGCTCCCCAACCTCGGCGAGTGGCTCCGCGGGACCGGTCCCGAGTCGGACGTGGTCGTCTCCACCCGCATCCGCCTGGCCCGCAACCTCGCCGACTACCCGTTCACGGGCCGCGCCTCCGCGGCCCAGAAGGGGGAGATCGTCACCCGGGTCAAGGAGGCCGTCGGCCGGGTCGAGCTCCCGTTCAAGCTCGACTACCACGACGTGCCGGGCATGACCGTGCTCGACCGCCAGTTCCTCGTCGAGCGGCAGCTCATCAGCCGCGAACTCGCCGCCGTCCTCGAGGGCCCGCGGGGGGTCGCGTTCGACGCCAAGGAGTCGGCCAGCGTCATGG
Organism: Gemmata sp.; assembly: GCF_051859125.1. Classification (NCBI taxonomy): domain Bacteria; kingdom Pseudomonadati; phylum Planctomycetota; class Planctomycetia; order Gemmatales; family Gemmataceae; genus Gemmata; species Gemmata sp. Next base: position 15,810 of record NZ_JBHYGG010000287.1, on the reverse strand, counting down.
TCAACGAGGAGGACCACCTGCGGCTGCAGGTGCTCCGCAGCGGGTTCGCCCTCGACGACGCCTGGGCCGACATCGACAAGCTCGACGACGCGCTGGAGGCCCGGCTCCCGTACGCGTTCCACGCCCAGTTCGGGTACCTGACCGCGTGCCCCACGAACGTCGGCACCGGCCTGCGCGGCAGCGTCATGCTCCACCTCCCGGCGCTCGGCATCACGAAGCAGATCGACAAGGTGTTCCGGGCGCTCCAGAAGATCAACCTCGCGGTCCGCGGCGGGCACGGCGAGGGGAGCCGGGCCTTCGGCGACCTGTACCAGATCTCCAACCAGGTCACGCTCGGCAAGTCGGAGCAGAAGATCCTCGGCGAGATCAAGGAGGTGATCCTCACCATCCTCCAGTACGAGCGGCAGGCCCGCGCCGTGCTGATGAAGGAGCGGCGGCAGGCCGAGCAGGACCGCGTCGCCCGCGCCCTGGGCACCCTCGGCAGCGCGACGATGATCACCGCCGAGGAGACGATGGAGCTGCTCTCGGTCGTGCGGCTCGGCATCAACCTGCGGCTCATCGACGACGTGCCCGCGACCGCGGTGAACCAGCTCTTCATCCAGACGCAGGCGGCGCACCTCCAGAAGCTCGTCGGCCACTCGCTCGACGGCGAGGAGCGCAACGCGGCGCGTGCGAAGTACCTGAAGACCCGCCTCCGCGAACTCGGATCGCACCGGTGACCCGGACCGCCCTGCCCACCGCGGTGTTCCTGACCTTCCTCGGCCTGTGGACGTGGAAGCTCCTCGAACCGAGCCCCGTCCCGGAGGCGGTCGGCGGGGTCATCCCCACGGACCTGAAGTACCTCGCCTCGAAGTGCGCCCACGTCGGCGGCTACACCTTCCTCACACTCCTCGCCGCGTGGCTCCCGCTCCGCCGCCGGGGGTTCTGGGGCGTCGTCGGCGTGCTCGCGCTGCACGGCGTCGCGAGCGAGGTGCTCCAGTACGCGCTCGGCTGGGGCCGCACCGGAAAGGCGACCGACGTGCTCATCGACTGGGGCGGCATCGCGCTGGGGCTGCTGGCGCTGCGGGTCCGGCGATCCAAAGCCCACGACTAGCAATCCGGGGGCTCGCGGCTCCCACTCACCCCGCGGCCTTCTTGCGGCTCTCCCACTCGTCGGGGGCGATCAGCACCTGCCGGGCGTTGCTCCCGTTGAACCCGCCGACGATCCCGTCCTCGGCCATGTAGTCCACGAACCGCGACGCCTTGCCGTACCCGATGCCGAGCGCGCGTTGCAGCAGCGACGTGCTCCCGCGCTGCTCGCGGATCACGATCTCGACGGCCTGCTCGTACAGCGGGTCGCGCTCGCGGAGCTTCTCGCCCACCTCCCCGCTCCCCTCGGTCGCGCCCGCCTCCTTCTGCTCGCGGGTCTTCAGGTTCAGCAGCTCGCTGTCGTAGTTCGGCGTCTCGGTCGCGATCGCCGCGACCACGCTCTCGATCTCGTCGTCCTCGACCAGCGCGCCCTGTGCTCGGGTCGTCACGCCGGTTTGCAGGAACAGCATGTCGCCCTTGCCCAGCAGCCGCTCGGCCCCCTTCTCGTCGAGCACGACGGCGCTGTCGGACCGGTTCGTCACGCGGAAGCACATGCGGGCCGGCAGGTTCGACTTGATGAGCCCGGTGATGACGTCCACGGTCGGCTTCTGCGTCGCGAGGATCAGGTGGATGCCCGCGGCCCGCGCCTTCTGCGCCAGCAGGATGATGTTCCCCTCGATCTCCTTCTTCATCTTCATCATCAGGTCGCCGACCTCGTCGATGACGATGACGATGTACGGCATCTTCCGCGGGATGTTCTTGAGGTCGTCGACGCTGTCCGGGTTCATCCGGCGGGTGATCTCCTCGTAGGGGAGTTCGTTGTACGCGGCGATGTTCCGCACCCGCGCCCGGTGCAGGAACTCGTACCGCTCCTCCATCTTGTCCACCGCCCACGCCAGGATCGCGTCGGCCTTTTTCTCGTCCTTCACGACCGGCGTCATCAGGTGCGGGATCTGCGCGAACTGCGTCAGCTCGACCTTCTTTGGGTCGATCAGAATGAGCCGGCACTCCTCCGGGCCGCGGGTGAGGAGCAGGCTGATGATGATCGTGTTGAGGCACACCGACTTGCCGGTGCCGGTGCTGCCGGCGATGAGCAGGTGCGGCATCGTGGCGAGGTCGTAGGCGAGCGGCCGGCCCTCGACGTCCTTGCCGACGAACAGCGGCAGCTTGAACTTGCTGACCTTCGGCGTGTTCGCGGTCGCGGCGACCAGTTCCTTGAGCCGCACCGCCTGGCGGATCTCGTTCGGCACCTCGATGCCGACGGTGTTGCGGCCCGGCAGCGGCGCGACCACGCGGACGCTCGGCACCCGCAGGTTCAGCGCGAGGTCGTCGGCGAGGTTCGTGACCTTGTTCAGCCGCAGACCGGTTTCGAGCGACACCTCGTACTGCGTGATGACCGGGCCGGTGTGGATGCCGACCACCTTGATCTTGATGCCGAAGTCGAGGCACGTCTTTTCGAGCAGCGCCGCCATCTCGCGGAGCTTGATCTCGTGGTCCTCGACCGGGAACGGCTCGGGGTCTTTGAGGAGCGTCAGCGGCGGGGCCTGGTACGGCGGCGGGGCCGGTTCCTCGGGCGCCGCGGCCAGCGACACGACCGCGGGCGTCACGCGGACCATCGGGATGATCGTCGGCTCGGCGTGAACGTGGATCGGGATGTCTTCGACCCTCGCCGGCTCCGCGGGTTGCTCGGGCGCAGGCGCGGCCCCGGGCTCACCGCTCGGAACCGTGGTGATCGGCGGCAGCGCGTCGCCGGTCGGTGCGACCGCGGCCTTCGGTGCCGGCTTCGCCTTCGTCTTCGCGACGGGTGCGGGTGCAAGAGCCGCGGTCGGAGCCGGAGGCTCCGCCGGGGCCGGCACCTCGGCGACAACGGGAGCGCGAACTGGGGGAACGGGGATTGCGGCCTTGACGGCCTTCGCGGCGACTTCCAGCCCCGCGATCACCTTCTCGCTGCCGTCGGCGACGCGGTCGTTGCTCCACACCGCGGCCCGCCAGACGCCGCGCAGTGCGGCCCACACGACCCGCAGCACGCCGGTCACGAAGTAGTCGGCCGCGAGGAGCAGGCCGAGCAGGACCGCCGCGCCGAACGCGACCCGGGCCGCCATCGGCGCGTGCGCGTCGTCGAGCTGGAACCGCAGGTAGGCCCCGACGGAGCCCCCCTTCCCCGCCGCCGCGACCTGCGACAACCCGCTGTGGAACCAGTCGGCCGCGACCGCGGCGCAGGTTGTGAGCACGGCCCAGCCGGTGAGCCGCACGAGCAACCGCAGCGGCGACCGGCTCACGACGAGCAGGCCCGTGACAACGAACCACGACGCGAGGAACACGGCCGCGCCCCACCCGAGCGCATCGACCAGCACCGCGGCCGCGCCATCGCCGGCGCCGCCGAAGACGTTGGCCGTACCCGAGAGCGGCCGGTAGCTCGCGACGGCGGCGGCCAGCGCGCCCCCGGCGGCGAACAGCGTCAGCACCACCGCGTCGAAGCGGAACCGCGGCGCGATCGGATCCTCGGTCTTCGCCGACATGCGGAGTTCCCCCAAGCACGGACAGCCCCACACGTGATTCTCCCTCGCCGGACGCGGGAACTGAACCGGTGTTCGCCGGTGTCGAGGTCGGTTTCGCGGGGGCGGGCGCGTCAGCGCCGGTACAATGCGCCCGACCGTCACGGCCGGGGGTGCCGATGCTGCACGTCGCGTTGTTCGAGCCCGAGATCCCGCCCAACACGGGCAACGTGGCCCGGCTGTGCGCCGCCACCGGCGCGCGGCTCCACCTCATCGGCCGCCTCGGGTTCCGGCTCGACGACCGCTCGCTGAAGCGCGCCGGCCTCGACTACTGGGACGCGGTCGACGTCGTGCGGCACGTCACCTTTGCGGAGTTCGAGGCGGCGCTCGGCGGCGGCCGCGTGTGGTGCGTCGAGACGCCGTCGGTGGTGCCGTACACGCGGGCGGCGTTCGCCGACAACGACTGTCTGCTGTTCGGCTCGGAGTCGAAGGGGCTGCCGGCCGGCGTCCGCGAGAAGTACGCCGAGCGGCTGATCGGGATCCCGATGCCGACCGGGGCGGTGCGGAGCCTCAACCTCGCGACGAGCGTGGGCGTCGTGCTGTACGAGGCGCTGCGCCAGTTGCACGACTGGTAAAGGCGGCACAGTTTCACGCGCGCCGCGCGCCGTTCGGGCGGGGCGGCCCGTCCCGCGGCGGCCGGCGTGCCGACAGACAGTGGGTCACTCGCTCCGCGAGTGACACCAGCAGCGATCGACAGCGGCCGGTGCGCCCTCGACGCGGTTGGTGCGACCCGCGGAGCGGGTCGCCTCCTTTCAGAGACGCCCATGCCGCAAGCCGTCGTCGCGTGCGCCGCGCTCGAAGACCTGACCGCGTTCGTCCGCAAGGTGCTGTGCGAGCGGGATTCGCTCGACCCCGAGCAGACGCCGCTGTTCCGCACCCCGCTCCGCCGGGGCGGCCGCACGTGCGGCACCGTGTTCCACGTCGAGGGGCCGCGGCTCCTCCGCACCAGCGCCGTGTGGTCGGCCGACGAGGACCGGGTCGTGTTCTACGACTCGACCGGGCTCCGGTTCCACGAGGTCGACCTGAGCGAGAGCCCGGTCGCGGCCGCCGGCCCCTGACGCCACGCTCGTCCCACCGTTCCCTCTCTGTCACCTCCGGGATTCGGGACCGCGGTTGCCACCGGCCCCTTGCATAACTACTTCCTTTCGTAGACACTTGTGTCTCGCCAACACCCTGTCCCTCCCCCCGTTCCTTTCGAGGAGTTACGATGGTCGCGGTTCGCACCGCCCGCACGCTCGGCCTGGCACTGGCCCTGTGCTTCTTCTCCGGCGCGTTCGCCGGCGTCGGCACGGCGCAGGAGAAGAAGGCCGAAAAGGCCAAGTCGAAGCTCAAGATCTCCGTGCCGCAGGACGACGCCGAACTGCAGATCGAGGGGAAGGCCACCAAGCCGACCGGCACCGTCCGCGAGTTCGAGACCCCCGACCTCGAGGTCAACAAGGCCTACGAGTACACGTTCAGCGTGACGTGGCGGCCGAACAACTACACGACCCTGACCCGCACCAAGTCGGTCGAGTTCAAGGGCGGGACGGCCGACATCAACGTGGACCTGACCAAGGCCGACCCGAAGGCCCCGGACAAGGCCGTGATCCGCTGGGTGCCGACCCCGGACGACGTCGTCGAGGAGATGCTCAAGCTCGGCAGCGTGAAAGAGGGCGACGTGGTGTACGAGCCGGGCCCGGGCGACGCCCGGATGCTCATCGCCGCCGTGAAGAAGGGCGCGAAGAAGGGCGTCGGCATCGAGATCGACGCGAAAAAGGCCGCCGAGGCGACCGAGAACGTCAAGAAGGCCAAGCTCGACGAGAAGATCAAGATCATCGAGGGCGACGCACTGAAGCAGGGCGACTACAGCGAGGCGACGGTCGTGCTACTGTACATGGGCAACGAGTTCAACGCCCTGCTGCGGCCGATCCTCGAGAAGCAGCTCAAGCCGGGCACGCGGATCGTGTCGCACCGGTTCACGATGGGCGACTGGGCGCCCGACAAGACGGTCCCCGTGAAGGGGGCCGACGGCGACGAGTACATGCTCCACCTGTGGACGGTCAAGGAAAAGAAGTGAGTCGGCCCGGGCCCACCCGTCGCGACGGGTGGGCCCGGTGCCTTACTTCTCCAGCCTCTCGCGCATGTTCAAGTCGTACTTGTCCCCGTGCTTCAGCTCCTCGTAGTCGCGGTCGCCGCTCGGCTTCTTCCGCGGGTCGTACACCGCCACCTTGCTCTTGCCGACCACCTCGGCCACGCTCCCCGTCACGATGATCGCGGTCGCCTCGTCGATCCCGATGCCCAGGTACTGCGGGTACTTCTTCATCAGCCCCGTCATATCGGCGAACCGCTTCCGCGCGAAGAAGTGCTGGTCGACGGCGCACCCGGGGAGGAACCCGAACCCCTTCTCGTACCCCTCGGCGGCCATCACCGTGTTGCCGAGCGGGTGCCCGCGGGGCATGTACTCGCTCTGGATGCTCGCGCCGGCCGAGCTGCCGCCGATCGCGCCGCCCCTACCAAGTACCTCGTGAATGCGAGTCTCGGTGAGCGTGCCGCCGAACGCGTCCACGAACCGCCACTGCCGGCCGCCGCCGAACCACACCCCGCCGGCCTTGGTGAGCGCCTCGGAGAACTTCGGGTCGTCGGCCTCCTTCGGGTCGCGGGTGTGCAGCACCTTCACGTTCTTCGCGCCGAACCGCTTCAGTGTAGAAACCTCGCCGATGGTCTCGGGGAGCGGGTCTTCGAGAGCGGTCGGCAGCACGACGATGAGCGCGTCCGGCCCGCCGCTCGCCGTGATGAACCGCTCCCACATCTCGGCCGTCGACCCGCCCCCGCCGATGATGACGAGCGTGCCCGTGGGCACGACCGGCTCGGCCGGCTTGGCGGGCGGGAACGGCGACTTCGCGGCCCGGTTCGCGGCCGCCCGGCGCAGTTGCACGAGGTCCATGAGTGCCCCGGCCTTGTGCGCCTCGAACACCGCCGGCCGGTCGCCGCCCTTCGCGACCGCGACGCGCACCGCCCCGTCGTCCCCGATCACGCGAGCGACGCGGCCGCGGATCAGCAGCGCCGCGCCCCCCTCCACCGCGACGCCGACGTACCCGGGGTTCCCCGCGACCGCCGCCTTCAGCCGCGTGCCGCCGTCGAGGATGAAGCCGCTCAACAGCCCGAACCCCGCCGCGGTCCTCGGCCCGTCGCCGTCGATGTGCCGGTCGGTCAGCGCCATCGCGCCGCCGAGCGAGCCGCCGATCACGCCGCCGCGGGCGTGGAGCTTCTTCAGCTCCTTCTCGACGGCCGTACCGCGGTACGCCTCCAGGAAGCGTTCGGGGTCGCCGTTCGCGAGCCACACCGCCGTAGCGTCGGCGAGCGGCTTCACGAACTCCGCCGAGTCGGCCTCCTTGCGGTCGCGGGTGTGCAGCACCGTGACCGACTTCGGCTTCAGGTCGCGCAGCGCCTGCGTGAAGGCCCGCGCGGCCTGGTTATCGGCGTTCTTGGCGGCCGTCGGGATGACGACGATCTTCGCCTTCTCCGTGCCCGCAAGTTCGAGGAACGCCTGCTTCGCGTCGTCGGGAACGTCCCCCTCGCCGACGATGACGAGCGGCCCCGGGAGGTCGGCCGGGTCGATGGGCGGCGCGTCGGCGGCCGACGCGCCCGCCGCGAGGAGCGCCACGGCGAGAACGCTGAGCCGCGACGCGGACCGGAGCGGGACGCTGAGCATGGGAATGAGCCTGTGCAGAAAGTCGGGCGGACCGACCGATGCTACCACACCCGGCGCGGCCGGCAAAACGCAGTGTCGATCTCCGCTGCGGGAGGGTAGGTCACTCGCTCCGCGAGTGAAACCGGCCGCGAGGTCGATGCGCCGGGGCGCGACTCGCGGAGCGAGTCGCCTACCTTCTCCAGACCCGGGGACACAACAGCCGCCGCGCCCGGCAAAACGCAAGCGGCCTTGACGGCACGCGCCGCGGGGTGGTACGCACGCGGGTCCGCTTGCCCCGACGAGAGGTGTCATGGACGCGACCCGCACGACCGACAGTCGCCCCGCGATCTGGGCGTGCCGCCTGATGATCGCCGGGTTCCTCGGCCTCGTCGCGGTGCAGTACTTCACCCGCAAGACCGCGGACTGGGAGGTCGTGTACCTCTCGGCGGCGCAGCACCTGCGGGCGCACGGCGACGTGTTCGACGGCGCGAACGGCTACACGTACCCGCCGTTCGGGGCGCTGTTCGCGGTGCCGTTCACGCTCGTGCCGCCGCTCGTTGGCACCGTCGCGTTCGCGGTGTTGAACGTGCTCTGCGCCGTGGTCGTGTTCGTCGGCGCGTGGCGGCTCAGCGGCGGCCGCGGGCTCCCGGGGCGGACCGGCACCGGGGCGGTCGATGTCGCCGCGTTCTGGTTCGGCGCGCTGCTCGTCGTCGGGTTCGTGCTCGACACCGCCGCGAACCGCCAGTCGGACCTCGTCATCGCCGCGATCGTGGTGGCCGGCGGGTTGTTGCTCGCTCGCGGTCGGTCGATACCTGCTGGCCTCGCCTTCGGCCTCGCGGCCGCGTTCAAGTGTACCCCGCTGCTGTTCGCCCCGTACCTCGTGTGGAAGCGGCGGTTCGTCGCGGCGGGGGCGGTCGTGGTCGCGGCGGTCGGGCTGAACCTGCTCCCCGATGTCGTGTACCCGCCGGCCGACGGCAAGCCGCGGCTCGCGCTGTGGAAGGACCGGTTCCTGACGCCGATGTCGGACGCGAACCGCGACCCCGGGCAGTGGGCCAGCGCCGTCGGGTTCAACCACTCGCTCGCCGGCATCAACCTCCGGCTCCTCGCCTACGAGCGCACCGGCGACCCCGCAGCGCCGGTCGCGCCGAAGACCGAGCGGCCGACGGCGCGGGAACTGAAGCTCATCAACCTCGGGTGCGTCGCGCTGATGGGCGTCGTCGCGCTCGCCGCGTTCTGGCGGAAGTCGGGCGTGGTCGAGCCCGGCCCGGTCCTCGCCGCGGAACTCGCGGTGGTGTGCGCGCTGATGCTCATGCTCTCGCCGATGTCGAGCAAGCCGCACTTCACGCCGCTGCTCCTCGCGCAACTCGTCATCGTGCGGGTCGGGTTCGCCCACCGGGACCGCGTGCTGATCGGCCTTGCGGCGCTCGTCGCGGCGGGCGGCCTGTGTACCGGGAAGGACATCGTCGGGAAGACGGTGTACGAGTTCCTGATGTGGAACGGGCTGCTGTTCGGGCTGACGCTCGCGCTGTTCCTGGGCTGCTGCCGGGCGCGCTACCGATGTGCCGGCCTGGCTCCGGCCGCGGTGCCCGCACCTGTCACAACGGTCGCCGAGGTGCGTCACGCTGCCTGAACAGCAGTTGGGACGAAGACCCCCTCACCCGCCGCTCGAAGACTCGCGGCGACCTCTCCCCCGCAAAGCCGGGGGCGAGGTGGTGTGATCGGCCTTCTCGATGAGTTGACACATTCGCGGCGCTGGCGAAAGGCGCAGGTGCCCCACCTCGCCCCCGGTCTCGGGGGAGAGGTCGGCGAGGCTTTGCGAGCCGGGTGAGGGGGTGCCGCGCTCAGAGATCATCGGGCGCGGCCGTCCATACTGACGCGACGCTGCCCTCCGGCGGTCACGCCCGCCAGAACCGCACCAACTCGTGCCGCATGAACGCCCACACGCCGCGGACCGTGGCCCAGCTGCGGTTCGCGTCCCGGTGCTGACCGGTGACCCACCGCGCCGCGGCCTCGACCGCCTTCTCGACGATCTGGATCGGGGCGTTCAGCGTGACGGCCAATTTGTACCAGAACAGCGAACACCGGCCGACGCCGGACTTGCGGAAGTACTGGACGTAACCGGTGACGACGCTCGGCGCGACGTACCCGATGTTCTCGCGGCTCGAAGCGCGGCCGTGGTGAACGACCTCCACGTCGCCCGCGTACACCACCGCCCGCCGCCGGCTCACCTGCGTCGAGAGGTCGATGTCCTCGACCCCGAACCGGTACCGCTCGTCCCAGCGGCCGGCCTCCTCGAACACCTCGCGGGACACGAACACGGCCGAGCCCATCAGCACCTCGACCGGGCGGACGCCCGCGTCGGGCTGGAACGAGCCGCGGCGGTAGTCGGCGTGGGCCTTGCGGTACAGCCCGGTCCACCGGACCACCGAGAGCTTGTGCAGGAGTGCGGGGAGCGTGGGCCGGCGGCGGTACGAGATCTGGACGTCGCCGCTCGCCTCGCGGAGCCGCGGACCGAACATCCCCGCGGCCGGGTTGGCGCGCGCGTGGTCGAGCAGCTTGCGGACCGCGTGCGGCGGCACCTCGGTGTCGTTGTTCAGGAAGAACAGGTAGCGGCCGCTCGCGCGGGCGGCCGCCTGGTTGCTCGCCGCCGCGAACCCGCGGTTCGTGGCGTTCCGCACGAGCAGGGCCCGGGGGAACTCGCGGGCGACCATGTCGGCGGCCCCGTCGGTCGAGGCGTTGTCCACGACGACGACTTCGAGCGCGACGCCCTGCGGCTGTTCGAGGAGCGAGTGCAGGCACTTCCGCAACAGGCCGACGCAGTTCCAGCTCGCGATGCACACCGACACGTCCGGCGCGCGGGCGGTGCCCGGCTCGGGAGCGGCGGCGATCGGGAGTGCGGCCGGGGTCATGGCGGCGTCCTGCGGCCCGGCGCAATGCGCCCGGGTGCGGTGTCGTAACACGCCCGCCGCCGCGGTGTCAATTCCGGCTGGAGGGGGAGAGGGGCTGGTGCGCAGTTGGCGAACCCTGAGCGCAAGCGAGGGGGTGCGTGATTTGAGGCGAGCCGGGAGCGTCAGCGACCGGAGTTCTTGGTGAGCACGCACCTCCGGTCGCTGACGCTCCCGGCTCGCCGGGCACCTGGGCTCTATCGAGCGGCGACGTCCACCTGCGGCACCTCGACGGCGAACTCGAAGACGTTCTCCCGGTCCGGCTTCACCTCGCGGAGCAGGCCCGAGAGGTCCGGGCGCGAGAGCTTCGCCGGGAAGATTCCCCCGGGGGGCGGCGACGTCGGCTCGGCGGCGATGGCGACGCGGTACCAGCCCGGCGCGACCACGGGGAGGTCGGCCTGCCGCAGTTCGTAGCGGCCGTCGGGGCCGACCCGGGCGCGGGCCGACTTCCCGGACCCGCCCCGCTCCGGGTCGGGGCTGAACACCACGAGCGCCCCGGGGAGCGGCTTCCCCTGGAACGTGACGGCCCCGCGGACGGTGGTCGGGGCGCGCGGGGCCTTGCGGTTGCACCCGCCGGGCAGCGCCACGGCCAGCGCGCCGGCGCACAGGGCGAGGAGCGGGACGCACAGCCGCGGGGCGGGAATCATCGGGCACCGTGGGACGAACCTCTGAGGCCGCACTCCCCCATATCGGCCGATCGGGATTTCGTTCCGCACCCCGCGTCCCGCTTTCCGCGCTGCCCGGCTCCGCGGGGTCAGAGAAAGGGCGAAGGAAATCGGGCACGCACGCGGGCACGGACCTGACTCGAAGCGCAAGTGGCCCCCTGGCTTTCTCGTCCGCGCCCGTGCCTGTACCCGGTTCTCCGCGTTTCCCTACCCCGACCGTTCCGCGTTGCCCGGCTTCGCATTCCGATTGACCCGGGGGTGAGCATTGGGTAGAAGCACCCCCCACGGCACCGAGGGGAACGGAAGGCCGGCGCTGTCGCCGGGCGTTCGACGTCCGGTGACGCGAGGCGGGTCGGGGACCGGAACCCCCGGGCCGCATCGTACCGATCACGAGGAGGCACGCAGTGAAGCGTTCAAGCGCGTACCTGGCGGGGGTGTTGGGGTTCGGGGGAATGCTCCTCCTGGCCAACGGGTCGCAGGCCCAGGCCCCGGCCGCGGCACCGCCCGCCGCGGGCCAGCCGGCCCCGGCCGCGGGGGCCCGACCGACCGTCGCCGTGTTCAACATGGCCGCGGTGATGCGGGACTACGGCAAGGCCAAGTACCAGGTGGCCATGCTGAACAAGAAGCGGAACGAGCTGTCGAAAGACATGATGGCGTGGCGGGCCGAGTACATCAAGCTCCAGCAGGAGACGCAGAACCCGGCGACGGTCGCGGCGGTCCGCGAGGAGAAGGCCAAGCGGATGGTGGACCTGGCCCGGCAGATCGAGGACAAGGACAAGGAGGTGAGCAAGTCGCTCAACGAGGACGCGACCAAGATCATCTCGCAGCTCTACGACGACATCAAGACGGTGGTGGACAAGACCGCCGAGATGAACGGGTACACGCTGGTGTTCGCGTACCCGGACGCGGTGACCAAGGAGGAGCAGGACAGCGCGATGGTGAAGGAGCTGAAGCTCAAGCCGCCCGCCGCCTCGCCGTTCTACGTCGCCAAGCACGTGGACCTGACCGGGGTCATCATCCAGACGCTCAACGCCTGGTACCCGTCGCCGGCGGTCCCGGCCGACGCGGCCGGCCCCGCGCCGGGCGCCCCGCAGCCGGCCCCGATGGGCCAGCCGCAGCCGAAGCAGTGACGGGGTAAACTCGGGCGGGCCCGCGGGACGATAACAGTCCCGCCGGCCCGCCCCGTTCCGCGTGACCCGCGGGCGGCCGGCTGACATCAGGGACGTGGACGAACACCGGCAGGATGCCGGAAAAGGCTGACCCCGTGAGAGTCACCGGACACCGCGCGCAGCGGACACTGGCGGGCACCGTGAAGGTCGAGGGCGTCGGGATCGTGACCGGCTCCCCGGTCCGGGTCCGGCTCCGCCCGGCCCCCGCCGACACCGGCGTCGTGTTCCGCCGCACCGACCGGCCGGGCGCGCCGCTCGTTCCCGCCCACGCCGCGTTCGTCACCGACACCCGCCGCCGCACCACCCTCGGCCCCGCGGCCGGCGGCGTCACCCTGGTCGAGCACCTCCTCGCCGCCCTCAGCGGCCTGCGCATCGACAACTGCGAGATCGACATCGACGGCCCCGAGCCCCCCGGGCTGGACGGCTCCGCCGCCGGGTACGTGGCCGCCGTCGTGGGGTGCGGGGCGGTCGAGCAGCCGGCCCGCCGCGCCATCTGGTCCGCCACCGCCCCGGTCGTCATCAGCGCCGGCGGCGCGACCATCGGCCTGCACCCGTCGCCCGAGCCGGGCCTGCGGGTCAGCTACCTGCTCGACTACGGCAACTTCGGCCCGATCCACCGCCAGGTGTTCACCCTCGACGTGCGGCCCGACGAGTTCGCCCGCGAGGTCGCCCCGTGCCGCACGTTCGTCACCGAGGCCGAGGCCCAGGCGCTCCGCGACCAGGGGATCGGCCGGCACCTGACCCCGGCCGACCTGCTCGTGTTCGGCCCGAACGGCCCGATCGGGAACCGGGTGCGGTTCGCCGACGAGCCGGCCCGGCACAAGGTGCTCGACATCCTCGGGGACCTCGCCCTGTGCGGCGCGGACCTGGCCGGGCACGTCGTGGCGTACCGGTCCGGGCACGCGCTGAACGTGCAACTGTCCCTGCGGCTCGCGGCCCTGGCGGCCGCCAGTCGGAGGGCCACCGGTCCGGCCCCGGCGCCCGCCGCCGCGGCGGCCTGACCGCGAACGAACCACCCCCGGCTCGAAGACGTTCGACGAGACGGTGACGCGACCACCCGACGACTTGAGGCTCACATGACGCGCTTGCGGATGGCTGTGATCGGGGTCGGGCACCTGGGCCAGCACCACGCCCGCATCCTCGCCGGGCTCCCGGACGTCGAACTGGTCGGCGTCGCCGATGCCAACCCGGAGCAGGCCCGCGCCATCGCCGCCAAGCTCGGCACCACGCCCTACGACGACATCGCCCCGCTCGTCGGCCGCGTCGACGCGGTCAGCGTGGTGACCCCGACCGTCCACCACCACGCGGTCGCCAGCACGTTCCTGAAGGCCGGCGTGCCGGTCCTCGTCGAGAAGCCGGTGTGCCGCACCGTGGCCGAGGCCGACGACCTGATCGCCCTGGCCGCGAAGGCCAACGTGCCGTTCCAGGTCGGCCACATCGAGCGGTTCAACCCGGCGTTCGAGGAGCTGTCCCGCCGGCCCATCCGGCCGAAGTTCATCGAGGCCGAGCGGCACGGGCCGTTCACCGGCCGGTCCGTGGACATCGGCGCGGTCCTCGACCTGATGATCCACGACCTCGACCTGCTCCTGTCGCTCGTCGGCTCCCCGGTGCGGAACGTGTCGGCCGTCGGCGCGGCCGTGTTCGGCGGGCACGAGGACATGGTGAACGCCCGGCTCGAGTTCGAGAACGGGTGCGTCGCCCACGTCACCGCGAGCCGCATCACCCGGCACCCGAAGCGCCGCCTGCGGGTGTGGGCCCCGGAGGGGTACGCGGGCATCGACTTCGTCACCCGCAAGCTCACCCTGGTGCAGCAGAGCGAAGAGGTCCGCGAGCACGGGCTCGACGTGACGCACCTCGACGCCGCGGCCAAGGCCCGGCTCAAGGACGAGGTGTTCGGCCGCTACCTCCAGGTGCTGAACCTGGACGGCGACCGCAAGGGGGACCAGCTCACGTCCGAACTGAAGCACTTCATCAACTGCGTGCGGACCGGGAACTGCCCGCGGGTCAACGGCGAGGACGGCCGCAACGCGCTGGAACTGGCCGAGCGGGTGCTGACCGCCCTGCGGAACCACCAGTGGAACGGGAGCCAGACCGGGCCGCTCGGCCCGAACGGGCTCCCCGCGCCGGCCGGGTTCCTGTTCACCCCGATGAAGCTCGCCCCGAACAAGGCCGCGTGAATCGTCAGTTTGGTGGCACAGGCCTCCGGCCTGTGGATGCGCTCACAGGCCGGAGGCCTGTGCCACCATTTCCATCACAGCGGGAGCGAGCCGTCGTCGGTGCCGGCGACGAACGCCGCCTTGTGCCGCTCGAACGCCGCGACCCGCGGGGCCATGTACGCCTTCAACTCCGCGAAGCTCCACGGCCGGTACTCGCACGCGTCGACGCCGACGTCCTTGGTGAGCGCGGCCGGCTTCGCCGCGTCCTCGCGCTGCAACCGCCCGTGGACGTGCCCGTAGAAGTGCCAGCTCCCGTGGAACGCCTTGTCCCAGCTCCGCATCGGGTAGTGGTTCAGCCAGATCTCCTGCCCCTCGACGGTCACCATCCCCTGGTCGATGCAGTCGTTGAACGCCGGCGCGATGTCGCCGCGGTCGTGGTTCCCCCACACGAGGTTCACGGTGCGGCACTTGATGCGGTCGCGGTACCGCCGCGCGTCGGCGAGCCCGCCCCAGCAGAAGTCGCCGAGCACCCACAGGACGTCGTCGGGGGCCACGAGTTGGTTGATGGAGTCGAGAAGTGCGGAGTCGTGCCGGCGGACCGTCTCGTCGGAGATGCGGAGCTTGCTGCGGGGGTCGGCCCGCGTCGCGGCGAACTCCGCGGGCGACAGGAAAGGCCGCTGACAGTACTTGATGATGTTGCCGTGCCCGAAGTGGGTGTCGGCGGTGAACCAGACTTGCATGGCATTTCAGTGGGGAGTGGGCGGTTGACAGTTGGTAGTTCGAAGAAGACACCGCAGGCGAGCGGCGGGTTCACTCTCCACTCTCCACTCTCCACTACTTCGCTTCCGACGTGATACGCACGTTCTTCACCGCGATCGCGCCGCCCTCGGCGCGGAGGGTGAACGGCCCCTTGTCGGCCTTGGTCTTCTGGGTCGCGGCCTTCTCGCCGTTGACGATGAAGTCGGCCGAGCCCGATTTCACGACGATCTCGAGCTTGCTCCACTCGCCGGCCTTCACCCCCTTGAGCGCGTCCTTGATGCCGACCTTGATGTCGAACTTGGTGCCCAGGAACAGCAGGTCGTTGTTGCACCCGTCGGCGGGCTTGAAGTCGAACCTCACGGTGAAGTCGCCGCTCACCGGGGCGACGGTCTCGATGTACCGGTCGCCCTTCACCTTCGGGTCGATGACGAGTTCGCCCTCGGCGACCTTGAACCGGCCGGCGAACGCCTCGGTCTTGCCGTCGAGCGGTTCGGCCTTGCCGTCCTTGCCGGCGGCCTTGGTCTGCCAGCCGCTAAGGGTCTTGCCGTCGAACAGGAGCTTGTAGCCGGGTTCGAGCTTGAACTCGTCGGCGGCCACGACGGCGGTGGCGGTGAGCAGGAAAACGACGCAGGGCAGCGTGCGCATGGGAGGGGCCTTGTAGGGGTGAGACTCGCGCGCATCCGCGGCGAGACCCACAGCCTACCGCCCCCGCGGCCGGCACGCAACGAGGTGGGTCTCGCGGTCACTTGCTGAAGGCGGGCGGGGGACGTGGTACCACGTCCGATCGAACCGGAACGGTGGTGGACGGGTCCGAGCCCGAGCG
>NZ_JBHYGG010000286.1:0-38721 GCF_051859125.1 Gemmata sp. | reverse complement strand
CAAAGGCCGATGTCTGGTAGGGGCCGCCCTCCGTGGCGGCCCGCCAACCACCTCTTGCGGATCTCAATTGCAAACTCACATTGCACCGGTGCGGCCGGCCCGGGGCATAATTCCCGGGCGGGCGCTTGCCTCCGGTCCGCCCGCATTGCTATCAATAAGGGGACTAGTTTGCTCGCCCGACGAGGCCGTGCCTTGAACCGATAACCGAACCACCCCACCTCTTCGAGGGGCGCTGCAACGGGACGCAGAGGCGTACTTGCCAGGCTCGCGGAGGTGGACTACAACCGTGCAACGGCGCCCGTTCTTTGTCAGGAGACTTTGAACGTGGCTACCGTTGCACAAAAGACCGCCGCCTTCACCGACTACCACGTCGCCGACATCTCGCTCGCCCCCTGGGGCCGCCGCGAGATCGCCATCGCCGAAACCGAGATGCCGGGCCTCATGGCGATCCGCGAGGAGTACGCCGCCCGCCAGCCGCTCAAGGGCGCGCGGGTCACCGGCTCGCTCCACATGACCATCCAGACGGCCGTGCTCATCGAGACGCTCCAGGCGCTCGGGGCCGAGGTCCGCTGGGCGTCGTGCAACATCTTCAGCACCCAGGACCACGCCGCCGCCGCCATCGCCGCCGCCGGCATCCCCGTGTTCGCGTACAAGGGCGAGTCGCTCGCCGAGTACTGGGACTACACGCACCGGATCTTCGAGTGGGCCGACGGCGGGTTCACGAACATGATCCTCGACGACGGTGGCGACGCGACGCTGCTCCTCCACCTCGGGGCGCGTGCCGAGAAGGACATCCACGTCCTCGACAAGCCCGGCAGCGAGGAGGAACGCATCCTCTACGCCGCGATCAAGAAGCGGGTCGCGGCACAGCCGGGCTGGTACTCGGAGCGGCTCGCGGCCGTGAAGGGCGTGACCGAGGAGACCACCACCGGCGTCCACCGCCTGTACCAGATGCACAAGCGCGGCGAGCTGAAGTTCCCCGCCATCAACGTCAACGACTCGGTCACCAAGTCGAAGTTCGACAACCTGTACGGGTGCCGCGAGTCGCTGGTCGACGGCATCAAGCGGGCCACCGACGTGATGATCGCGGGCAAGGTCGCCGTCGTCGCGGGCTACGGCGACGTGGGCAAGGGCTCGGCCCAGGCGCTGCGCGCCCTGTCGGCGCAGGTGTGGGTCACCGAGGTCGACCCGATCTGCGCGCTCCAGGCCGCGATGGAAGGCTACCGCGTCGTGACGATGGAGTACGCCGCCGACAAGGCCGACATCTTCGTGACGACCACCGGCAACTTCCGGGTCATCACGCACGACCACATGAAGGCGATGAAGAACAACGCCATCGTGTGCAACATCGGCCACTTCGACAACGAGATCGACGTCGCGTCGCTCGAGGACTACCGCTGGGAGGAGATTAAGCCGCAGGTCGACCACGTGATCTTCCCGGACGGCAAGCGGATCATCCTGCTCGCCAAGGGCCGGCTGGTGAACCTCGGGTGCGGCACCGGGCACCCGTCGTACGTGATGAGTTCGTCGTTCGCGAACCAGACCCTCGCGCAGATCGAACTCTGGCAGCACAACGCCAAGTACCCGGTCGGGGTGTACGTCCTGCCGAAGAAGCTCGACGAGCACGTCGCCCGGTTGCAGCTCAAGAAGCTCAACGTCCAGCTCACCGAGCTGACGCCGGAGCAGGCCGCGTACATCCACGTCCCGAAGGAAGGCCCGTACAAGAGCGACCACTACCGGTATTGAGTCGTTTGATACCAGGTTCGGGGTGATCGGGACCCGCGGGCGTCGAGAGCGGTTCCGGTCCGAGCCCGAGCCCGAGCGCCGAGCGAGGGGTGAGCGTGGACCCTCGCTTGGCGCTCGGGCTCGGACCGCCACGGTACAACCGGGCCTGGTGCAATGCTGTGACGGCCCCTTGCCCTCGCGGGAGGGGCCGGTTACCGTGAGTCTCGTTCCCGCGGACCGTTTAGCTCGGTGCCCTGCACCAGGGCGATGTTGCGTAGCCCGAGCGTATGGTCTGTCGTGCGACCCGGGGAGGGCTGTTCCAGCGGGGTGCGGTGCGGTCTGGAGCAACCCCGCCAGTCGTGGTTCCGCACCGCACCCCGGTGGGGTTCACCCGGCGGTGCCGTGAGCCCTCCGCGGTCCAGGTCTTGAAGTAAGCGCCGCGGGAACGCGAACGAGCCGGGGGCAACCCCGGCTCGCGTCGTTGAAACTGAGGGCTCGCGGACAAGACCCCGATTCCGGGCCGGCGACCCGCGAGCGGCGTGATACCGAGTCTGGTTGATGGCTCACGGTAGCCGGCCTCTGTGAGGCCGGGCCTGTGCGAGTCCCAGACGCCCGGCCTCACAGAGGCCGGCTACAGAAGAGATACCGATCACCCGGATCTGATATCAGACGTGGGTTTCGGTGGGTCGGCTGCGGAACAGTCGAGGTCCGGATTCGCGCCCGGCGCGAGCGGCTCTTGCGGAGTGTCCGGCGTCTTCGCGAAGCTCTCCCCCTCGTGTGCGAAGAGTCGGGGGTCGTGTGCGAGGCTCTCGCCCTCGTTCGCGAAGAGTTGGCCGCGTGTGCGAAGAGTTGGCATCGTTCGCGAAGAGTCGGCGTCGATTGCGGAGACCCCTCCCCCAACTCGCCGCACAGACGTGAGCTCGATCCGCGGGATCGCCAGGGCTCCGTCCGGTGGTCCTGATATTGAGTTGGTGGGGCAGGCATTCTTGCCTGCCTCCAGCCCACCGAAAGAGGCAGACAAGAATGTCTGCCCCACCGGGGTCAAGGCACGGTCACTGTCGGGGCGTGGAGGCGGAGCCGCGGCCCCTTCTTCACGGGCGGCGGGGTGAACTCGTGGACGTCGTGGCGGCTCATCGCCTCGGCCGGCGGCCCGTCCTGCGTGAGCTGGCCGTCCTCGAGTTCCATCACCTTGTCGGCGAACTGCACGAGCCGGGGGTCGTGCGTGACGACCAGCACCATCGCGCCGCGCTCGCGGGCGTTCTCGGTGAGGAGCTTGATGACCTGCTGGCCGTTGTCCCAGTCGAGGGCCGCGGTCGGCTCGTCGGCGAACACGAGCGTCGGGTTCTTGACCAGCGCCCGGCCGATGGCGACTCGCTGCTTCTCGCCGCCGGACATCTCGGCCGGCCGCAGGTGCGCCTTGTTCGCCAGCCCGAGCTGGCCGAGCACCTGGTCGGCGCGGTGCCGGGCCTCGCGCGGCGAGCACCCCTCGCCCCACTTCAGGACGATCTCGAGTTGCTCGCGGGCGGTGAGGGCCGGGAAGAGGTTGTAGCCCTGAAAGATGTACGAACAGTGCTGGAGCCGGAACCGCTCCATCTGCGTCTCGCTCATGCGCCACACGTCGCGGCCGAGGGCCCCGACGGCCCCGTTGTCCGGCCGCAGGAGGCCCGACAGCACCGCCAGCAGCGTCGACTTCCCGGACCCGCTCGGCCCCATCAGCAGGTTGAGGTCGCCCTTGCGGAACTCGACGGACACCCCCTTGAGGGCGTACGACTTGGTCTCCCCGGTGCCGAACGAGCGGATCAGGTCGGCCCCGCTAAGTGCGGCGTTCCCGCGCCGAAGGACTCCGGGGGCCTGAGCCGCGGGCGCAGCCGGCTTCGCGGGCTGCCGCCCGAACAGGCGAGCGAGACGACACATCGTGGGGTATCTCCATAAGTGCGGCTTCAAATGTGTGCGGTGGGGAGGGGTGGCGGTTGGCGAGGCGGTTCTCCTTTCGGGTGCGTCGTCAGTCGGGGGCGGTCCAGTGGGAGTCCATCAAAACCGCCGCGGTTCGCGGGGTCAATGGTGTCCCAAAGCTGCACAGGTAACCGGCAACCCCGTTACTAATGCGACATATGTGCGAGTTTGGCAACCCTCTCCAGGTGAAATTAGCGCAGTTCCCGACTAACCCCAACAGTAAATGTTCGGTCTCGGGTCGGGCATTTCGAGAATCGTACCGGCCTGATCGGGTTGTGCCGGGGGCGCGCGATCTGAGGGGTTCGCGGGTTCGGAGGGTTCGATCGGACCTGCTGACTATTGAGGACCGGGCCGCCTCCGTAATAATGGCTGGGAGGAATTGTGGTTGACGGAGGAACCGCGATGACCGTTGCGGTGGTCGGTGGCCCGGCCGGGGCCGGGTTGCGCGCCCTGGGCACGTTCGTCCCCGAGAGCGAGGGCTGGGACGGGCTGCGCGCGGCGCTGGCCGCCGGCCGCAGCGGCACCATCGACGGCGCGTGGGGCTCGTCGGCGGCCCTCGCGCTCGCGGCCCTCGCTGCCGACGCGCCCGGCACGCTCCTGGTCGTGGTGGCGAACCCGGCCGACGTGTCGCCGTGGGTCGAGGACCTCCGCAGCTTCTCGGGGCTCGCCCCGGCCGTGTTCGAGGCGTGGGAGACGTGGCCGGCCGGCACCAGTAAGGGGAAGCTCGACCCGATCACGGCGTCGCGGCTCCGCCTGCTCCAGCAACTCTCCACCGCCCCGCCGAAGCTGGTCGTCACGACGATGGCGGCCCTGTGCCAGCCGGTCCCGGAGCGCGCCGACCTCGCGGCCCGCGGGCGGAAGCTCGTCGCCGGCGAGGTGGTCGAGCCGACCGAGCTGGCCGAGTGGCTCGTCGCCAGCGGGTACAAGCGGGTGGACGCGGTCGAGTACCCCGGCGAGTTCGCCAAGCGCGGCGGCATCCTCGACGTGTTCTCGCCCGACACCGCCGACCCGGTCCGGCTCGAGTTCTTCGGCGACGAACTGGAGTCGGTCCGCACGTTCGCCGCGGGGAGCCAGCGGAGCCTCGACAAGCGCCCGGCGGTGACGCTGCTCGCGGCCGACGCGGGGGTCGGGGGTCCGGGATCGGGAGTCGTCGGAAAACCGGCGGACGCCGGACGCCGGACGCAGGACGCCCGGTCCCGGGCCCCCGACCCCCGGCAGGGGTTCCTCACCGACTACGTCCCGGCGGACTCGTGGGTCGCGCTCGTCGAGCCCGGCGACCTGAAGGAGCAGGCGCGGCACTTCTTCGACCGCATCGACGACCCGACCGGCCTGTTCCTGCCCGACGCGGCGTTCGCGAACCTGCTGCGGCTCCCGAGCGTGACCGTCTCGGCGCTGCCCCGGCCCAGCGTCGAGGCCTCGGCGCACCTGCGGGTCGAGTCGGTCGAGCGGTTCAGCGGGAACGTGCAGCGGGTCCGCGACGAACTCGACGCCGTCGCCGCCGGCGGCACGCAGCGGGTGCTCATCGCCTGCCAGTCCGACGCCGAGGTCCACCGCCTCACCGACGTGCTGAAGGCCGGCAAGCTCGCGCTCTCGGACCGGCTGCAACTGGTGACCGGGCACGTGCGGGCCGGGTTCCGCCTGGTGACCGCCGGCGTGGTGGTCGTCGGCAGCCACGAGATCTTCCACAAGGACCTGCTGCCGGCGGGGGTGAAGGCCGCGGCCGGGAAGTCGAGCCGCCGCGTCGAGTCGCGGGCCATCGACAGCTTCCTCGACCTGAACGAGGGCGACTACGTCGTCCACGTCGCCCACGGGATCGGCCGGTTCCGCGGGATGAAGATGCTCGACAAAGGAGTCGGGAGTCCGGAGCCCGGAGTCAGTGACGACGAGCACGCCGAGGATCCCTACCCGGCCCCGGATTCCCGACTCCTGACTCCCGCCGAGGAGAACCTCATCCTGGAGTTCCGCGACGGGGTGTTCCTGTACGTCCCGGCGACGCGGATCGACCTGGTCCAGAAGTACGTCGGCGGGCAGCAGGCCGAGCCGGAGCTGTCGAAGCTCGGCGGCACGGCGTGGGGCCGCAAGAAGGAGAAGGTGACCGAGGCGGTCCGCGACATGGCCGCCGACATGATCCAGGTCCAGGCCGTGCGGCAGTCGGTCCCCGGGTTCGCGTTCCCGACCGACTCCGACTGGCAGCGCGAGTTCGAGGCCGCGTTCCCGTACCAGGAGACGCCCGACCAGCTCTCGGCCATCAGCGAGGTGAAGGGGGACATCGAGAAGCCCAAGTCGATGGACCGGCTCATCTGCGGCGACGTCGGGTACGGCAAGACCGAGGTCGCGATCCGGGCCGCGTTTAAGACCATCGACAACGGCAAGCAGGTCGCCATCCTGGTGCCCACCACGGTCCTCGCCGAGCAGCACTTCCGCACGTTCACCCAGCGGTTCGCCGAGTACCCGTTCAGCGTCGGCGTGGTCAACCGGTTCAAGCCGGCCGGGAAGCAGCGGGAGACGCTCAAGCAGGTCGCCGCCGGCGCGATCGACGTGGTCGTCGGCACGCACCGGTTGCTCTCGAAGGACGTGAAGTTCAAGGACCTGGGCCTGGTCATCATCGACGAGGAGCAGCGGTTCGGGGTCGAGCACAAGGAGCGGCTCAAGCACCTGCGGGCGACGGTCCACGTCCTGACGATGACCGCGACGCCGATCCCGCGGACCCTGCACGGCGCGCTCATGGGCATCCGCGAGATCTCGAACCTGGAGACCCCGCCGCCCGAGCGCCAGCCGGTCGAGACGCGGATCATCCGGTGGGACGATCAGCTCATCAAGCACGCGATCAACCGCGAGCTGAACCGCGGCGGCCAGGTGTACTTCGTCCACAACCGGGTCCACGACATTCACGAGGTCGCCGACAAGATCCGGTACATCGTGCCCGAGGCGAGGGTGGTCGTCGGGCACGGGCAGATGACGGCCGACGAGCTGGAGAAGGCGATGGTCGCGTTCGTCCACAAGGCCGCCGACATCCTGGTCGCGACGACGATCATCGAGAGCGGCCTGGACATCCCGAACGCGAACACCATCTTCATCGACGACGCCGACATCTACGGCCTGGCCGACCTGCACCAGCTCCGGGGCCGCGTCGGGCGGCAGAAGAACCGGGCGTACGCGTACCTGATCGTGAACCCGATCAAGATGCTGTCCCCGACGGCGCAGCGGCGGCTCAAGGCGATCGAGGAGTTCACCGAACTCGGCTCGGGGTTCAAGATCGCCATGCGCGACCTCGAGATCCGCGGGGCCGGGAACATCCTCGGGGCCGAGCAGAGCGGGCACATCGCCAGCGTCGGGTACGAGCTGTACTGCCAGTTGCTGGAGAACGCGGTGCGGGCGCTGAAGCACCAGCCCCCGCGGCAGGCCGTCGAGGTGAACGTCGACCTCCCGTGGCCCGCGTACCTCCCGCGGGACTACGTCCCGGGCCAGAAGCTCCGCATCGAGGTGTACCGGCGGCTGGCCCGGCTCCGCGAGTTCAAGAAGCTCGACGACTTCCGCCAGGAGCTCCGCGACCGGTACGGCCCGCCGCCCGAGGCCGTCGAGTGGCTGCTCCGGACGACCGAGATCCGGCTCCTGTGCGTGCGGTGGCAGGTGTCGAGCGTCCACCGGGACGCCCGCGACCTGATCTTCGCGTACCGGAACGTCGAGCAGGCGAAGCGGCTGGTGGCGCAGAGCAAGGGCCGGCTCAAGATCGTGGACGAGAAGACCATCTACCTGCGGCTCCGGCCCGAGGACGACGACTCCCCCGAGGGCCTGTACCGGATGCTCCTCGCGGTGCTGAAGACGCAGTGAGCCCGGGATTGTGGCGAACCCTGAGCGCCAGCGAGGGGGTGAGGCGCACCCCCTCGCTGGCGCTCAGGGTTCGCCCGTACCCAACGCCGCGCCCCGCGGTTCCGCACTTGCACCAAATCCCCGACGCGGTATACCCGCGGTCCAGACCGCACGTAGTTTCCGCCGTGAAGGGGCAGGCATGGGCGCCGTGAACCCGGTTCGTTGGCTGTTTCTCGCCGCCGCGATCGCCGCTGTCCTCGGCTGCACCTCCGACGGCACGTCCGCGGCGCTGAAGGCCCGCGGGCAGGCCCCGATCGCCCCCGTCGCCCCGCCCCCGCCGCCCGCCCCGATCGTGCCCGGTGCCCCGGTCCCCGGCGCGCCGGTCTCGGGGGCTCCGGTCGCGCCCGACGTCACCAAGGCGGCTTACTCGGGGGCCGCGGCCGCCGGCAGCGGCGTCGAGCCGATCAAGGGGAGCGTCCCGCAGGTCAAGGTCGTGGCGCTCGTCGGCGCGTCGAGCCTCGTCACCGACCAGGAGGTCGTGGAAGCGGTCCGCCAGCGCATGAGCGAGTTGAACGGGCTCGACCCGGTGGCCCGCAAGGAGAAGGAAAAGGAGATGTACGCCGCCCAGTTGCGGAGCATCATCGCCCGCGAGTTGATCCTCGACGAGATGTACACGAAGCTCAAGAAGGGCGGCAAGTCGGCGCTCATCGACGACATCAAGGACTACGCCGGCAAGTCGGCCGACTTCACCATCCGCGGGCTCCGCAAGAACTTCCCGTCCGAAGAGGTGTTCAAGGAGTACCTCGACTCGCAGGGGCTCACGGTCCCGGTCCTGAAGCGGCAGTTCGAGCGGCAGACGATGGCCACGGAGTACGTCCGCAGCGCGCTCAAGGACAAGGCCCGCAACCCGGGGCTGGCCGACCTCCGCGACTACTACGACACGCACCCCGACGAGTTCCAGACCGTGGACCGGGTGCTGTGGCTCGACATCTTCATCAGCTTCCGCAAGCACGCGTCGGACAAGGCGGCCCTCGACCACGCCCAGACGGTGCTCCAGCAGGCGGCGCTCGGGGCCGACTTCGCGGCGCTGTCGAAGAAGTACGACGACGGGCTCTCGGGCAACCAGGGCGGCGTCGGCATCGGCATCGAGCGGGGCAAGATCCTCCCGCCGGACGTCGAGCCGGTCGTGTGGAAGCTGAAGCCCGGCGAGGTCGGCGAACTGGTCCCGACGCCCGTGGGCTATCACATCATCAAGGTGGTGAAGCGCGATTACGCCGGCCCGCGGCCGTTCGACGTGAAGGTGCAGAACGAGGTCCGCGAGAAGCTCATGCGGAAGTACCGCGACGTCGAGGAGCAGAAGCTCATCGAGGAGCTGTGGCGCAAGGGGCCGGTGCGGCTCATTGACAACCCGTGACCGCGGGCGCGAGTCCCAGGGTTCGCACCCTGGGCTGCGGACGGCCCCTCTCCGGGGGCTCAGTGCTCGGAGTCCCGGAGGGACGACAGTGCGCGGCCCAGGGTGCTAACCCTGGGTCCGCTTCTCCAATCGCAACTGCGTGCTCGACACGTCGGCCCGGAAGTCGCTCTCGGTGAGCGGCACGAACAGCGCCCCGAACTCGTCGGCCAGCCCGCCCCCGTCCCACACGCGGAACGCGCCCGCGGCGTCGACCCGCCCGCCCACCACGAACCGGCACCCGCGGTCCGCGATTCCCCGCAGCGCCACCTCCCGCCCCTCGGCACCGCCGTAATACTTCGGGTCGATCACCCGCACGGCCGTGTCCCACCCGAGGACGAACGCCGCGCCGGGGAACAGTTCGGCTTTCTTGTCGAACGTTGCGGCGCGCGTCACCCACACCGGCCCGGCGGCCGCGAACTGCCGCACCCGCACCTCGACGAGTTCGGGGGCGAGCTCGGGCTTGTCGGCGTTGGCGACCGACAATTCGAAGTGGACCGGTACGCCGAGGCGGTTCGCGGCGGCCGCGGCCAGCGCCGTGTGCCCGTGGTGGAGCGGGTTGAAAGACCCGGGCAGGACCGCGAGCGGCCGCGGCCCAGCGGAGCACCCGCAAGGCCCGACGCAGACCGCCCCGTGTGTCGCGAACAAATCCCACATGACGTTCATTGTGTAACGGCCCCGGCCACCGCGGCAGAAAACGTGAGCGAATCCGCCGATTCCACTGGTGCCGCCGCGGGACCGCGGGTATGAGCCGCCCACACGCAGGGATCAGTTTCGTTTCGCCACGCACGGAGGGGCGGCCATGCGCCGGAAGATCGTGTTCGGTCTCGGTCTCGCGGGGGTGTTGACCGGGGCCGGGGCCGGCGGCGCCCAGTTCGCCGCGGACCGCACGCCCGCCCCGCCCACGCTGCCCGTGTCGCCGGTCCCGGTCCAGTCGCGGCCCGCCGCGGCGCCGCCCGGCGCGCGCCCGGCGCTGCCCGCCCCGCCCGGCGGCGTCGGCGCGGTGCCCTCGAACCCGATCCAGCAGGCGGGGGGCACCGTCGAGGCCCCCAGCGCGCCGCCCCCGGCCGACGTGGAGATCCGCTCGGCGCTCGGCGCGAACCACCCGTGGGCGATCACGCCCGAGCACGGGGCGTACTTCATCCTGGTGAAGAGCTACTCGCGGCCGAGCCGCCCGACCCCGCAGGACAACGGCCCGTCGGCCCGCACCCTGGCCGAGGAGCTGGCGAGCGAGATCCGCAACTCGTTCAAGGTGCAGGCGCTGCTGTACGAGTACGTGTCGGCCGAGCGGAGGGCCGAGATGGCGTCGATCGCCGCGGCCCGCGAGCGCGCCCGGGTGTTCACCGCCCAGCTCGAAAAGTACAAGCAGCAGGCCGCGCTCCAGGGCATGGAGTTCCTGGACCCGGACAACCGGGTCCACTTCAAGACCGTGAACTACCAGGACCAGATCGCGGTGCTCGTGGGCGGGTTCAAGACCGACGCCGAGGCCCGCAAGGCGCTCGACACGCTCCGGAAGTGGCCCGCGCCGAAGAACAAGAACCTGATGGACGGCGCGGTCATCCAGCGGGCCAACAATGCCGGCAAGGTCGTTCTCGAAGAGGGGCACCTGAACCCGTACCTCACGGCCCACGTGGTGCCGAACCCGACGGTCGCCCGCGCCGACGCGGCCCCGGCCGAGCCGATCGACCCGTTCATCGTGAAGCTAAACGAGGGCCGGCCGTACAGCCTGCTCCGGGCGAAGAAGGGGTGGACCCTGGGCATCAAGTCGTTCACCGCACCGGTCGAGATCGTGAGCAAGGACGCGGGGACCGGGCTGATGCGGGCGGTCGGGTCGGCCGGCAAGGGGGCCGACGTGCTGAAGGCCGGGGCCGAGCAGGCCGAGAAGCTCGCCGAGGCGCTCCGGAACATGCGGGACAAGGGGCTCCCGGCCGACGGGTTCGAGGCGTTCGTGCTGCACACCCGCACCGCGAGCATCGTCACTGTCGGCCAGTTCGACGGCCCGAACGACCCGGCCCTGCTCCAGACCAAGCAACTGCTGTCGTCGATCAAGCTGAACCTCAGCAAGGACCGGGACGGGCACCAGCCGGTGCTGAACGGCCCGAGCCTGTTCGACAACATGATGCCCGTCCCGGTGCCGCACTGATCGTTGGCCTTCGGCGGGAGAGGACGGAGGACAGGAAGCAACAATCGGGCACGGGCACGCACGCGGGCACGGGCGCGGGCACGGATGAGGACCGGGCCGCGACCGTCCCGTCCCCGTGTCTTCCCGTTTTCCTCCGTGTCCCAGCCCGTGCCCGTGCCCGATTGTTGCTTCCTGTCCTCCGTCCTCTGACCTCTGCTGCTGAAAACCGCTACGCCACCCGCGGGTTCACCGGCGGCCAGATCATCGTGTAGAGGGTGTTGGCGAACATCGCCAGGAACAGGTCGATGACGAGGATGGCGATGAACGACCACACGAACGCCTCGGTCGCGGCCCGGCCCACGCCCTCGGCCCCGGCCCGCCCGTGGAACCCGCGGTGGCACGCGATCAGCGACAGCACGCCCCCGAAGATCACCGCCTTCACCAGCCCGGTGCACACGTCCCACACCTTCACGAACTCCTGCGTGTGCCGCCAGTAGTGGTGGCTGTCGATCTGGTAGACGTACAGCGAGATCAGCGTGCTCCCCGCCAGGCCGAGCAGGTCCGCGAGGACCGTCAGCAGCGGCGTCAGCAGCACGCACGCGATGAGCCGCGGGGCCACGAGGTACTTCACCGGGTCCACGCCCAGGCACGCCAGCGCGTCGAGCTGCTCGGTGACCCGCATGGTCGCGAGTTCGGCGGCCATCGCCGACCCGACCCGGCCCGAGAGCATGACGGCCGCGAGCACCGGCCCGAGTTCCCGCACCACCGACATGTGGATGATCGCCCCGAGCGACGTTTCGAGGCCGATCGTGTGGAACTGCCCGTAGGCCTGCACCGCCAGCACCATGCCGATGAACAGCCCGGTGACGCCGACCACGCCGGCGCTGGAGTACCCCACCTGGAACGCGACCCGGAGCAGCTCGCGGCCGCGGAACGCGCGCTGGGCCACGCCCCGGCAGGCGCGCGCGGCGAACAGCGACCAGTCCCCGAGCGAGACGACCCACTCGGCGAGCGGCGAGAGCACGGACCGGGGTGCGGGTTCGGTGGAGGACATGAAGGCGGTTGTAGCCGCACGAACAGCCGGAGGGTAGTGGGTATGGGGCCGCGGCCGAGCGCGGCCCGCTGACGCGGGCCGCGCGACGGGACTCAGGCCGCCGCCCGCGCCGGGGGCCGCACCGGTTCCGCGGCCAGTTGCGGCACCAGCGGTCGGCTCTCGAACCTCCGCTTGATCCTCAGGAACGGCCGCTCGATGAGGAAGTACGAGACGAGTGCGGCGGCGAAAATCGCGGCGAGCATCAGGCACACTTCACGCAGCGCCCACCAGCCCAGCGGGCCGTGGGGCACCCAGCGGAGGACCGGGATGTGAACCAGGTACAGACTGTACGACAGCCGGCCGATGGCCACGAGCGGGGCCGCCCCAAGCACCCAGGTCCCCACGAGCGACGGGGCCGCGAGCAGGCGGAGCAGGATGACGGCGACCATCACCGCGGCGGCGGTGAACAGCCCCTGGTACAGCGACTGGGAGACGAGCGGCAGGGTCCAGACCATGTACCCGAGTCCCGCGGCCGACGCCACGGCCCCCAGCCCGGTTACGTGCCGGAACCAGCGGCCCGCGGGGATGAGGCCGGACGTGGCGAACAGGCCCACCGCGCACCCGATTAAGAGCGCGTCCGCCCGCGTGTGCGAGGCCGCGTAGAGCCAGTAGATGGTGGCCAGGTAGGCGGGGTGGGTCGGGTCGTAAAACGAGACGATCAGCAGCCGGAGCGCGGCGGACAGGAGGGCGCCGCCCAGCGCCACCCACATGACCTCGCGCGTCGTCAGGCCCGCACGCAGCATGCCGTACAGGAGCAGCGGCCACACGAGGTAGAACTGCTCCTCGACGGACAGCGACCACGTGTGGCCCAGGGTCTCCTGAGGGAGCATGTGAATGTTCGGCCAGTTCGCGATGTAGCACGCCGCCACCACCGCTTCCTTCCGGAACTCCTTCGCCTCGTCGGGCCGGAACCAGGTGGTGTACACCAGGCCGAAGGCGACCAGGGCGAACAGGGCCGGCTGGAGCCGCAGGCACCGGCGGAGGTAGAACCGCTTCAGGCTCACCGCCCCGGCCGACTGCCACTCCTCGACGATCAGGGTGGTGATCAGGAACCCGCTGAGCACGAAGAAGATGTCGACGCCGAGGTAGCCGCCCCAGAAGAGCCCGAGGTGGGCGCCGAGCGTGATGAGGATCGCGATCCCGCGGAGCCCGTCCAGCCACCGCCGGTAGCCGAGCCGGAAGCCCGCTGGCCCTCCGGTGACCGGAGCGGGAGCGACCGCTTCGTTCGAGGGGGCGTCGGACCGATACGGGAGGAGGTCGGGCCGTGGTGCGGCTGCCATCTGTTGCCCTCCGTGGCAATGTTCGGACGCGACCCGGAGGGCGGACCCCATCCCAGGGCGGGTGTGGCCCTTGAGTTCGGCCAACTGTTTAAGTGACGTACCCCCTATCGACACAAGCAAAGTCGCTTCTTGAATTCCCGACGTCGATACTTAAATCCCCGACGTGTCCCACCAGGCCACCCACCCGAGGTCCGGAACCGCGAGTGCGAAAGAAGAAGTGAGAGTCGCGCACCGCCGCGGCCGCGGCGGACCCGGAGCCCCCTCACGCCCCGGTGGCCGTGCGGACCGCGGCCCCGTAGGCGGCACGCAAGTTCACCGGCGTGAACGCCCGCGCCACGGGGCCGCTCGCGACCACCCGCACGTTCAGCAGCGTGACCCAGTCGAAGTACTCGGGGACGGTTTGCAGGTCGTGGTGGACCACCAGCACCGTGCGACCGCGGGTGCGGAGCTCGCGGAGGATCTCGACGATCGCCTTCTCGGTCACTGCGTCCACGCCCTGGAACGGCTCGTCCATCAGGTACACCGGCGCGTCCTGGGCCAGCGCCCGCGCGAGGAACACCCGCTGCTGTTGGCCGCCCGAGAGCTGGCTGATCTGCCGGTCCGCGAACCCCGCCATGCCGACCCGCGCCAGGGCGTCGGTCGCCGCGGCGCGCTCGGCCCTCCCCGGCCGCCGGAACCACCCGAGCCTGCCGTAGGTGCCCATCAGCACCACGTCGAGCGCCGTCGTCGGGAAGTCCCAGTCCACGGTGCCACGCTGCGGGACGTAGGCGACCGACCGCGCCCGCGGGGAGTACGGAACGCCGCCCACCAGCACGCGGCCCGACACCGGCTTGAGCAGTCCCAGCACGGCCTTGATGAGCGTCGTCTTCCCGGCCCCGTTCGGCCCGACGACCGCCATCAGCACGCCGGCCGGTACCGTCAGGTCGATGTCCCACAGCACGGGCGTGTCGCGGTACGCGACCGTGAGGTCGTGGACTTCAATTGCCGGTTGGGGGCTGGGGTTCGGCTCACCGGGCAGATGTGGAGCTGGGGAGCTGGGGAGGTGGGGAGCGAACCCCGGCACCGGGCCGCCGTTCGCGGACGCGGGAATCGGATACGCACCGGAACCGATCATCGTGTTTTCTCCCCCTCTCCTCGTCTCCCGCTGCCAGCCCCCAACCGCGAGTCCCGGCACACTGGTCGCTGCCCTTGCATCGGGGTGCGAGTCGCCTACCTTCATCACCCCTCACGGGGCGAGCGCCGCGGCGATCACCCCGGCGTTGTGCCGGACCATTCCGGGGTAGGTCGCGCCCGGGGTGCCCGGCCCGCCGAGCGCGTCGGAGTACAGTGCATTTTCCCCGCCGATCAGCTTCACCTCGTGCTTGTACTTCGCCCGGACGTCGTCGAGCACGCCCTGGAGCCCGACCGGAGGCACCGACGTCTCGGTGAACACGGCCGGGATACGGCGGGTGCCGATGAGCGTGGCCAGTTCGTTCCGCCGCGGGGTGCCCAGCTCGCTCGCCGTGCTCACGCCCTCCAGGCCGATCACCTCGAACCCGTAGGCCCGGCCGAAGTACCCGAAGGCGTCGTGCGAGGTCACCAGCACGCGCCGGTCCTTGGGAATGGTGTCGAGCTTCGCGCGGACCTCGCGGTCGAGGTCGTCGAGTTCCTTGAGGTACGCGGCGGCGTTTGATTTGTAGACCTCGGCCCCGGCCGGGTCGAGCTCGCTCAGCGCGTCGCGGACCACCCCGACGCTCGACTTCCACAGCGGCACGTCGAACCAGACGTGCGGGTCGTGCTCGCCGCCGTCCACCTCGGCCGTGCGGAGCTTGTCGGCGGGGATGGTGCCGGCGACGGCCCGGGCGCGCCAGCGGCCGTGGTTCTTCTCGAACAGGTCGGCCATCTTCCCTTCGAGGTGCAGGCCGTTGAAGAACACGAGGTGCGCGTGGTCGAGCTTCTTGCGGTCGCCCGAGCCCGAGATGTACTTGTGCGGGTCGACCCCCGCGCCCATGAGCGTCTCGACCTGCACGCGGTCGCCACCGACCCGCTGGGCGACGTCCGCGACGATGGTCGTCGTGCAGGTGACGCGGACCGGCACCCCGGTAAATGCGGGGGGCCCCGCCTGGCTGCTGCACCCCGATCCGGCGCCCACGGCCCCGAGCGCCAGAACCACAACCCCCAAGATGCGAAGGGACATGAAGCAGACTCCGACCATTGGAAGCACCGGCTAATGTCTCTGTTAGTCTATGCGAACAGGTCGCGTTTGACAACGCGCCGGGGTCGAATCGCGTGGTCCGGTGCGACCGCCCCGGATACATTAACAGAGGGTCGGGCGACCCGGCACGGGGGCCGCTATGGGTCTGATGCACTGGTTCGCTCCGCAGTCCGCCAGCACCCTGGAACCGACGCACCGCAAGCTCGCGCCGCTGGTCGTACCGGTGCCCCCGGAACAGGCCGTCGAGGCGGTCCGCCGGGCGGTCGCGGACCTCCCCGGCTGGGAGATCGGTTCCGCAGTGGCGGGCGAGGTCCACCTGGTCCGCAGGTCGGGTGGCCTCGGCGGTCGCGCCGCGGTGAGCCTGACGCTGAAGCCGGCCGGTCCGGGGACGCTGATCCACGCCGTGAGCCGCGGGCCGGCGTGGTGGCCGGCCCGGCACCGCCAGAACATCGACGAACTGTTCGCCGCGGTCCGCAGGGCCGCAGCCCCCCGGCCCCTCAACACCCCTCTTTGAACGCGACACTCATGAACCTGCTGGTGATCGGCAAGGGTGGCCGGGAACACGCCCTCGTGTGGAAGCTGAGGCAGTCCCCGCGGGCCGGGAAGGTCTTCTGCGCCCCGGGGAACGCGGGGACCGCCGCCGAGGGGGCCACGAACGTCGCCATCGACCACACCGAGACCGACAAGCTGAACCGGTTCTGCGCCCGCGAGCAGATCGGCCTCGTGGTGATCGGCCCGGAGGACCCGCTCGCGGCGGGCCTGGCCGACTACCTCCGCGACAAGGGGTTCAGGGTGTTCGGCCCGTCGAAGGAGGCGGCCCGGATCGAGGGGAGTAAGGTCTTCGCCAAGGAACTGATGCGGCACGCCGACGTGCCGACCGCCGACTTCCAGGTGTTCGACCACCCGGGCCCGGCCCGCACCTACGTCGAGACCCGCGACTACCCGGTCGTGGTGAAGGCCGACGGGCTCGCGGCCGGCAAGGGCGTCGTGGTGTGCAAGGACAACACCGAGGCGATGCAGGCGGTGCGGCGGATCATGACCGAGGAGGAGTTCGGCCGGACCGCGGGCCGCAAGATCGTGATCGAGAAGAAGCTCGACGGCGAGGAGCTCTCGGTGCTCGCGCTGGTGAGCGGGCGGACGATCCTCCCGCTGCCGGCGTGCCAGGACCACAAGGCGGTCAACGACGGCGACAAGGGGCCGAACACCGGCGGCATGGGCGCGTACTGCCCCGCCCCGGCCGCGACGCCGAAGCTCATGGCCGAGTTCGAGCGGGACGTGTTCGTGCCGGTCGTCCACGCGATGAAGCGCGCCCGGTACCCGTTCCAGGGCGTCCTCTACGCCGGCATGATGCTGACCAACCAGGGCTCGCGGGTGCTGGAGTTCAACGCCCGGTTCGGCGACCCCGAGACGCAACCGGTCCTGATGCGGCTCAAGACCGACCTGCTCGACCTGCTCGAGGCCGTGGCCGACGAGCGGCTCCACGAGTTCGAGAACAAGGTCGAGTGGGACCCGCGGCCGGCCGTGTGCGTGGTGCTCTGTTCCGGCGGGTACCCCGGGAAGTACGACAACGGCAAGGAGATCACCGGCGTCGCCGAGGCCGACGCGCTGCCGGGCGTGAAGGTGTTCCACGCGGGGACGAAGACCGACGACAAGGGCCGGGTGGTGACCGACGGCGGCCGCGTCCTGGGCGTGACGGCGCTCGGGTCCGACCTCGCCGCCGCCAAGGCCCGCGCCTACGAGGCGGTGAAGCTCATCCGCTTCGCGGGGATGCACTACCGGACGGACATCGCCGACAAGGCACTGAAGGTGAAGCCGGTCGCCGCGCCCGTCGAGCCGCCGAAGCTCCCGGCGAAGTTCCGCCGCCCCGGCGGCGACAAGCCCGCGACGAGCTGACCCGCTACCCCATGACGTCGGCAACAGCGACGGTCCCGACGGTGGCGCCGTCGAGGACCACGGGCACGCTCGCCCCGACCGGGAACACGTCGCACGCCGCGTACGCCGCCGCCTCGCCCGTGCCGCCCGGCTGCGTGTACACCTCGATCACCTTGTCCGCCACGTTCACCACCCAGTAAACGGGGACGCCGGCCCCCGCGTAAATGCTGCCCTTGTCGTGGCGATCGACGAGGAGCGAACTCGCGGAAACCTCGATGAGGAGGCGGGCCTCGGCCGGCGTGGGGTGCCCGTTCGAGTAACGCCGGCGTGGTCCGGGAACGATCGCGATGTCGGGTTCGGGCTCGCTGTCGGCAAGCGTCAGCGCCTTTTGCGTCCTCGGATACCAGGGTTGCGGAAGGCAGCGAGCCAGCACCTCTTCGAGCAGGTCGAGAGTCGTGTCGTGTGGGGTACCGCGTGACATCTTGTGTACCAGGTTGCCTTCGAGGAGTTCGTAGGGCTCTCCGTCCATGAACACGCCGAGTTCGATCAACTTGTGGTACTCGGCGAGCGTGAACTTGCGGAACGCGGCCTGCGCGAGGTAGTAGCGCTTCGGCGGCGCGGCGGTCGGTACGGCGGACGGTGCGATCGTCGGGGTCATGCGGGCTCCTCCTCGTCCCTGTTGTACCACACGGGGCACCAGCGCACGAAGCCCAGCCGGTGTGCGGCTGGGCTTCGTGCGCTGGTGGTCGGGTCGGTTGGGCGTCACTCTTTCGGCTTGGCCTTCTCCAGCAGGCCGCGGGCCTTGAGCCAGTCGGCGGCGCGGTCGGGCCACGTCGCGGACGGGTGCGGCGTCTTCCGCATCCCGTACCCGTGGCCGCCGCTCGCGTACAGGTGCAGTTCGGCCGGCACGCTGTTCTTCTTCAGCGCCAGGTACAGTGCGACGCTGCCCTCGCTGGAGATGGGGTCGTCCGACGAGTGCGCGAAGAACATGGGCGGCGCGTCCTTGGTCACCTTGTACTCGGGCTTGAGCCCGCCGCCCTTGTCGCTCAGGTACGCGGGGTAGATCAGCAGCGCGAAGTTCGGCACCGGCGACTCCTTGTCGGCCGCGTCCACCTCGTCGTACACCCGCTTCTCGGCGAGCGCGGCGCACGCGGTCAGGTTGCCGCCGGCCGAGAACCCGAGCATGCCGATGCGGGTCGGGTCGATGCCGTTCTCCTTCGCGCCCTTGCGGAGCAGGCACACGGCCCGCTGCGCGTCCTGGAACGCGGCGAGGTTGTCGGGCACCTGCATGGGGCGCTTCGGCACGCGGTACTTCAGCAGCACGGCGGTGACGCCGAGCTTGCTCAGGTACTCGCACACGTCGGTCCCCTCGTGCTCGTAGGCGAGGATCGAGTACCCGCCGCCGGGCGCGACGATGATCGCGGTGCCGTTCGCCTTGTCCGCGGCCGGCGGGTAGATGGTCATCGTGGGCGTGCCCACGTCGGCGAGCCGCTTTACCTCGGCCTGGCCCTTCTTGGGCTCGACCTCGCGGCCGGGGCCCAGGTCCTTCGTCTCGCCGGGTGCCTTGTCGGGCCAGAGCTTTACGACCGTCGGCTCGGCGGCCTGTGCTGAGAGTGAGAGTGCGAGTAGGAGCGCGACTGCGGACCAAACACTGGTCATGGAGAGCCTCCGGGGTGGAGCGGGTCACTTCTCGGGGAACGGGTCGTTCTTGCCGATCGGCTTGCCCTCCCACACGGGCAGGCCGTCATCGAACGTCAGGATGCGGCCAGAACTACCCGGCAGCGGCGCGGCCGACTTCGCCGGCATCCACTTCGCGAGTTGCTTCTTGAGGTCGGCGTGCTTCGCCTCGACCGCGAGGTTGGCCCACTCGTTCGGGTCGGCGGCGACGTCGTACAGTTCCTCGCTGCCGTCGGCGTAGCGGATGTACCGCCACTGCTCGGTGCGGACCGCGTGGTTGCCGGGGTTGTGCGTCGTCCCCGCGGGCCGCTCGCGGGCCGCCTTCGAGTCCTTGAGTTGCGGAACGAGGCTCAAGCCCTCGTTCGCGGTGTTCGCCGGCAGGCCGGCGAGTTCGGCGAGCGTCGGGTAGAGGTCGAGCAACTCCGCGGGCCGGCCGCACTTCGCGCCGGCGGCGACCCCAGGACCGGCGAAGATCAGGGGCACGCGGGTGGACCGCTCCCACAGCGTGTTCTTCCCGGTGATGCCCTTCTCGCCGAGGTGCCAGCCGTGGTCGCTCCAAAGCACCACGACCGTGTTCTTGTCCTGCCCCGACGCGGCGAGCGCGTCCAGTACGCGGCCGACCTGCGCGTCGACGAAGCTGACGCTCGCGAGGTACGCCCGCACCAGCGGCTTCCACTGCTTGTTCTCATCGAGCCACTTCAGCCGCGGCTCCGGCAGCTTCCAGTGCAGGTAGCTCGCGAACCGCGGCAGGTCGTCGCGGTCGTCCGCCTTCACAGGTGGCATCGCCAGTGTGTCTTCGGGGTAAAGGTCGAACCACTTCTGCGGGGCGTAGCACGGGACGTGCGGGTGCTGGAACCCGACGGCGAAGAACCACGGCCCCTTCGGCGGGCTCTTGAGTTGGCCGACGGCCCACGTCGCGACGTCGTGGTCGAAGCACCCCTCGTCCTTCTCGGGGAACACGCCCCAGTCCATGAGTGGTGTCGGGTCCGGGGTCTGCACGAACTTCGCCTTCGGCCGCGGCACCGGGTGCGGCGGGCCGAACGCATCGACCTCCGCGGCCCGGTCCTTCGCGGGCGGGTAGCCGCCGTGGAAGATCTTCCCCACGGAGGTCGTCGCGTACCCGTTCTTCTTGAACCACTGGAACAGCGTGGCGTGGTCCTTGAATGCATCCGACGTGCGGAACCACGGCGCGAGCCCGTACACGCCGGTCGTGGTGGGCCGCAGGCCGGTCAGCACACTCGTGCGGCTCGGGTTGCACAGCGGACTCTGGCAGTGCGCGTTGGTGAACGTCGTCCCGCGGGCCGCGAGCTTGTCGAGGTTCGGCGTCTTCACCTGCGGGTGCCCGCCGAGCGGCCCGACCCAGTCGTTCAGGTCGTCGATGGCGATGAACAGGACGTTCGGCTTCTCGGCCGCCGGCGCGGGGGCCGCCGGGAGCAGCGCGGCGGCGAGGACGAGGGCGGTTCGCATGGGAGATTTCCGGCGTGAATCGCGCACGGCGGTTCCGGTAGAATGCACGCTCCGCGGGCCATTGTGCCGTACCACGCCCAACCGAACAAGCCGCCGGACGCCGAAACCGCGAGCTACCCAACCGCGAGCTACCCAACCGCGACGGACCGAACCAAGGAGTGACGCGATGGCCACCGAGACCACCCCGAGCGGCGCGCCCGTGACCGCGGACCGCTCGACCGAACTGGTGAACCGGCTCCTGAAGCTCCCCGAGGAGACCCGGCTCGACCTGGCGCACCTGCTCCTCGACAGCGTGAAGCGCGGCTTCACCTCGCTCGAAGAGGCCGAGGCCCGCGACAAGCAATTGGTCCGCTCGCGGCTCGACGAGTTGACGAGCGGGAAAGCGAAGCTGATCGATCCCGAAGACATGTTCGCCGAGATGCGGCGGCGCGCTGAGGAGGTCAGGAAAAAATGAACGTTCGCCCCCTCGCGGCCGCGGTCGAGGACGCGGCGACAATATCAGCGAACCTGGAACGGTTCCGGGCCGGCTGGAGCGATGCGTTCGAGACCGCGATGCGGCAGGCCGTCGCCGCGATCGGTGCGAACCCGCAGATGTACCCGCGGACCGAGGACGGGCCGGACGAACCCGAGACCCGCGAGTTCTTCATCGCCCGGTTCGAGCACCGGGTCGTGTACGCGATCTGGAAGGGCGAGGCCGTCATCGTTGCCGTGATCCACGCCCGCACCCGGCCCCGCTCGTGGCACGGCCGCCTCACCGATCTCGACTGAACCCACCCCAAGGACCTCCCCATGCGCCCCGCTCGCTACTTGCTCCTGTGTTCCGCGTTCGCCGCTGCCGTAACCGCCTCCCCGGGTTCACACCCCCGGATCGCCTCGGCCGAGGACAAGAAGGACGACGGCGCCCGCCCGCTGTTCAACGGCAAGGACCTCGGCGGCTGGGCGCTCGTGAACACCCACTCGGACACGTTCTTCGTGAAGGACGGCGAGATCGTCACCACCGGGAACCCGATGGGGTTCCTCCGCACCGACCGGCAGTACGAGAACTTCGTCCTCGAAATGGACTGGATGCACGTCAACAAGAAGGAGGTCGCGAACTCGGGGCTGTTCGTGTGGGGCGACCCGCTCCCGGCCGTCGGCACCGTGTACACCCGCGGCATCGAGGTGCAGGTGCTCATCAACTACCCGAAGCGCGACTGGGCCACGAACCACGGCGACCTGTTCAGCATCTGGGGCGCGAAGTGCGTGCCCGACCGGCCGCACCCGAAGGGGTACGAGCGGTGCCTGCCGAGCGAGGAGCGGGTGAAGGGCGGCGGCGAGTGGAACCACTACAAGGTCACGGCCAACGACGGCGCGATCAAGCTGGAAGTGAACGGCAAGGAGGTCTCGGGCGTCAGCAACTGCAACCCGCGGAAGGGCTACCTCGCGCTCGAGAGCGAGGGGGCCGAGTGCCACTTCAAGAACCTCACCATCAAGGAACTCCCGAGCACGAACCCGAAGCCGGAAGAGGTCGCGAAGGTCTCGGAAGGGCACGTCTCGCTGTTCAACGCGCTCGACCTGAAGGGCTGGACGACGAAAGAGGGCGCGTGGAAGGTGTCCGACGGCAAGCTCATCGCGACCGGCAAGGGCGACCTCGTGACCGAGAAGCCGGTGGGGCCGGGGCAACTGATCCTCGACTGGAGGGTGCCGGCGAAGGCCGAGAAGAACGAGTTCCACGTCGAGATCGGGGACTCGAAGGTGCGGGCCGAGCCGCGGGAGGGCGGCAAGCCCGGCGCGTGGAGCCGCGCCACGTTCGCGGTCGAGCGCGGCCCGCACCCCGTCACCTTCAAGGGCACCGAGGGGCTGGAAGTGATGAACGTGTTCTACCGCGAGACGAAGGAGGGGAAGTGATGTCGAGTGCCACGACTACGGAGACGCCCGAGACGGAACTCACCCCCGAACTGATCGAGCGGGTGATGAGGCTCTCGCCGGAGAGCCAGGCGCGGCTCCGCGAACTGCTCGGCGAGGGACCGCCGGTTCCCGAACTGGAACCGGTCGGCGACTGGGCGTACTGGAAGGCCGAGATCAAGCGCCGGATCGAGGCCGTCGAGAACGGGACGATGAAGACCTACTCGCTGCAAGAAACGATGGAGCACTTGCGGCAGGTGGCAGCCGAGGGTGAACCGAAATGAGTTTCGACATCTCGGCGGGAGCGAGGCTGGACGCGGCCAACGCAGTTCGTGCCTACAACCGGAAGCCAGGACGCTATGGCTCGGCCTTTCAGGCCGAGTTCGGCCGGGCGGCCGCTGCGGTCGCCGCTCAACCCCGGCTCTACCCACTCGTCGAGGACGGCGTACCCGGGCTCGAGATCCGCGAGTTCTTCATCAAGCGGTTCAACCAGCGGGTGATCTACCTCGTCAGCGGCGAAGATGTCCTCGTGGTTGCTGTCGTTCACGCCGACAGTCCCGAGGGTTCCTGGCACCGCAACCTGCCCCCGGGCACCTGACCTCACCCATTCAGGTTCACGAACGGCACCGGGAGCAGGAAGGCGTGCTGCTGGTACAGGCTCGAGATCCCCTGCCAGCCGATGTGCTGCGACGCGAACACGACCAGGACGTACACGCCCACCGCCGGGAGCATCAGGAGCCGGCCGGCCCAGCGGAGCGTCCAGTGCCGCGGGGCGTCGCGGCGCGCGGGACGCGAGTACGCCCACCCGCCGAGGAACCGGCCGGGGAGGATGAACGCCAGGAACACCACCCCTTCGAGGAAGATCAGGTCGCGGGGGATCGCCTCCACCTTCAGCAGGTACAGCGGCACCGCGGCGAGCAGGTGAACCACCAGGGCCAGCGCGAACGCCAGCGGCGCGCGGCGGTACTCCGCTCGCACGGGCCGCAGTTCCCTGTACGCCCGCAGGCGGTTGTCGCGGGCGAAGCGGGCC
The DNA here is from genome assembly GCF_051859125.1 of Gemmata sp. NCBI lineage: Bacteria > Pseudomonadati > Planctomycetota > Planctomycetia > Gemmatales > Gemmataceae > Gemmata > Gemmata sp. The sequence goes on along the minus strand of NZ_JBHYGG010000286.1, from coordinate 15,164 downwards.
TGCAGGAACGGCAGGTACAGCACCACGACCGCCAGCAGCGCGCCGCCGAGGAGCCCCAGCGCCGGGTGCCGGTGCCCCTGGCCCAGCAGCGCCAGCGGGACCGCGAGCCACAGGAACGCGCCCACAAATCCCCGCAGCCCGAGCCAGAAGTAGTACGGCACCCGCAGCGCCGCGACGAACGCCCACAGGCGGTCGCGCGCGTCGGCGTACAGCCCCCCCCTGAGCCCGCGCTTCACGAACCACAGCGAATTGAGCGGTCGGAAGAAGTCGCGGAACCGTGCGCCGCGGAGCAGCGCACCAGCGACGTGGAGGGTGTAGAGGAACGCCAGGACGCTCAGCGCCAGTCGCCACTGCCGGGCCGCGGGGCCGAACGGGTCGATGATCGCGGCGTTCTCGGCGAAGATCGACACGCCGTAGAGCGGGAGCCACAGCAGCACGCACGCGGCCGCGACCCCCCCGAGCCGGGCGAACGTCCGCACGCCGATGAACCCGTCGCGGAGCCGGCCGCTGCGGGCCACGCGACCGCACACCTCGAGCGCGTACCCGAGGACCAGGAACTGGCCGACCGGCACCGACCCGAGGACCGCCAGCCCGAGGAACAGCGCCGCGATCCCGAACAGCCACTCGGACGCCGCCGCGACCGCCCGACGCGCGCGGCGCAGGCGGCCAAGCGCAAGCGCGGGCTCGGGTGCAAGAAGGGGTTCGTCGAGAGTGGCGGTGGCGGTGGACATGGGCGGGACCGGGGAGTGGTGTTCCCCGTCCATACCCCGGCGGGCGGCGACGGGTTTCACCCGGCGGTGGCGTGGAACTCGATGTCGCCGCTCGACAGCCGGTACACGATGCCGACGATCCGGAGCAAGCCGTCGTCCACGCACTTCTTCAGCGTCTCGCTCCGCTCCAAAATGTTGTTCACGGTGTGCTTGACGTTGCACTCGACGGCCCGGTCGAGGAGCGGCCCCTCGGCGGCGCGGGCCTCTTCGACGGCCGGCGCGATCTGCCGCAGCAGGTACCCGATCGGCCCGGGGGCGTCGTGAACGTCCAGCGCGGCCTTCACGGCCCCGCAGTTCTCGTGGCCCATCACCACGATCAGCTTGACGCCCAGGTGCTGGACCGCGTACTCCAGGCTCGCCAGCCCCGACAGGCCGATGATGTTCCCGGCGACGCGGACGACGAACATGTCGCCCTGGCCCTGGTCGAAGATCAGTTCGGGCGAGACCCGGGAGTCGGCGCACCCGAGCAGCGCCGCGAACGGGTACTGGCCCTGCGCGTGGAGCCCGCGGTCGGTGGCGGTCACGGACCGCTGCACCCGCGAGTTCTCCAGGTACCGCCAGTGCCCTTCGAGGAGGCGGTGCAGCGCCTCTTCCTTGGTGAGCCCCTGGCCGGGCTCGCGGGACCGGTCGATCGGGTCGGGCTGTGCGCTGTCGGGGGCGTCGGGCACGGCGGGCACCTGCTCGGGGGTCGGGGGCGTCGGCCCCCGGGTACTTCGGGGGTCAGTTGGGGGCGAAGGCGTCGGCGGGCGACGCGACGATCCGGAACATCTTGATGAAGCCGCTGATCTCCAGCACCTTGCGGATGCTCGGGCCGACGCCGGTGAACGCCATGTCGCCGCCGTTGGCCCGGACCTTCTTCGAGGCGACGATCAGCACCCGCATCCCGGCGCTGCTGAGGAACTCGACCGCCGACAGGTCGAGGACGAGCCGCGTGACGGTGGCGCCGATCTCGGCGAGCAGGCGGTCCTCGACGTCCGCGGAGGTTCCCTCGTCGAGCCGGCTGACCAGCGCGACCACCAGGTTGGGGCCGCTCTTCTCGCGCACGACCATTCGTTGCTCCCGCGTCGCAGGTCCGAACCACCACATCCTAGCCGCCGCCGCCGCCCGACGCCAGCAGTTGGGAGCGCGGTCACGTCCGGCCGCGGAACCAGCCGAGCGCGAACAGCGCGAGCGCCGGCGCCAGGCACCACGGGTACCGCTCCTTCGGCTGGGGGACGGCCTCGTCGCTCACCTCGCGGCCGGGGAGGGGCTCGATCTGCGAGCGGAAGAACTCGCCGAGCCGCGGCGGCCCCGTGCGGGTGCCGAGGTACTGGCCCCGCGTCTCGGCAGCGACCTGCTTCAGCGGCGCTTCCTGGAGCCGCGTCTCGAACGGCTCGTCGCCGAGCGTCATGAACGTCCCCGCCGCCGGGTCGCCGATGCCGACGGCGTGAACGGGCACCTTCGCGTCCCGCGCGGCGTCGGCCCCGCGGACCCACTCCGAGTCCGCACCCGGGTCGTCGCCGTCGGACAGCAGGACGATGTCCTGGTGGCCCGGGAACCGCTTGTCGTGCGTGCCGACCGCGGCGAGTAGCGCGGCCCCGATGCGCGTGCCCGAGAGCACCTCGACCCCGACCGGCGGGCGGATCTCGACGGGCGGGTCGTCGCCCTTGATGTCCTTCACAATGGCGCGGGCGTGGTCGTAGTCGGTGGTGAGCGGGCACAGGACCGCGGTGCGGGCGGCGAACACGACGACGCCGACCCGGTGCCCGCCGCGCCTCGCCATCGCGTCGATGAGGTCGAGTGCGGCGGCCCGTGCGGCCTGCCACCGCATCGGGGCCGAGCGGTCGTCCATGTCGTCGGCGAGCATCGTGCGGCTCAGGTCGATGACCACGACCACGTCGCGGCCGACGGCGACGCCGGTCTCGTCGCTCTTGCCCCAGAGCGGCCCCGCGACGCCGAGGATCAGCAGCGTCCACGCCAGCGAGTTCGCGAGGCCGGCCCAGCGGCCGCGGGCCGGCGGGTGCGTGAGCTGCCCGGCGACGGCGCTCGGCCGGCCGATCCGCTCGACGGCCCGCCGGCGCTGCCGCCCGGCCCAGCGGTCGAGGAGCGCGAACGCGGGGAACACCAGTACCAGCCAGAGCACGTCCGGCCGCGCGAACCGCAGCGCGGCGAGGAACTCGCGCGCGTCTTCGGCGAGCCCGGCGAGTCCCGACGTTGCGGCGAGGAATGGCATGGATGTTGGTGATTTCCGGGTTTCGAACCGCGAATTCAAGCCCTGGCCGGAGTTGTTCGTTCACCAACTCGGCGACTGAAACTCACCCACTGATTTCAGCACTTGAAGCGGCCAGACTTTCCGGAAAGGAGACAGTGGTGAGTGCCGGGCTTCGTTCGCTCGCTCTCGATGGTCAATCCTTCCGAAGAAGCCGTTTGTTCGCGAACAGGGTTTTTGCACACGAAGGCGGGCGAAGCTACAACAGCTTCGAGCAATACTCATTGAAGACGGCATCTCGAACTGCAATCTGATCGACTGATTTCCTGATCATTTCTTTATCTAAATGACGCTTGAGGACATCCATAGCCATTTCCCTGACTTCCTGCGAATCATGAGAGTCAGCCATAATCGCAACCAATGCCTTGACGGTGTCATAGGTCCGGTCTGAGAACATAATGACTTCGAGACAATCCAGCCGAAGGTTTTCGTCAGTTTTCTTAGTGGCAGCTAAGCGAAGAGTAGCCGACACAACAGCCTCTTTAACGTCGTTTGCGTCGGGAAACGCATAACGTAGGAGACGTGTGGCATGCCGCCGAGTGTCGAGGTCATACTTGTCAGACGTAACTACAGACAAGTACAACTTGGGCGAGCGGTCATCGCCGCACGTGGCTCCAATCTTGTCGAGTGTCCCGATCTTATCCCTCTGGCCGTCGAAGTTGGCAATCCAATCATCGACCTCATCCATATCAGACCACTCCCTTACGAGTTCGGATTAAACGTTCCTGTAAAATACGGGATATGTCTGCAAGCACGGTAGCAAGCAGCCTCTCTCGATTCGTTTGAAGATTGCCACCCATCATATAATTGACCGTGTCATGCTTAAGCCCCCCCCCAACCGGCTCGGTGTGCCATATCGGAAATGATGTCCGCTTTCCGCGGGAAAGTCGGTTGTGGAATTGCGCCCACCAGGCACCGCGTTCGCGAGTTGCGCATTCACTCGATCCACAGGTCGTGGCAGGCTTGCTCGTAGGTCGCTTCCAGGTCGAGCGTGACGGCTAGATCGGCGCGGAGCCACAACGGTAAGCTCGGCAACGGTTGCCCCACAGTCATCACACGCGACCAGGTTTCCAGGCGCGACTTGTCCCCGCGTGGTCCCCACCGGCACGAGGCCGCGTAGGTCGCGGGCGGGTTCTCACTCATCGGGTCTTTACGGCCGTGACCAATAAATGCCATCAACTCCGTGTACAGGTTGAACTGCCGGTTGGTCACGAGATCGACGACGCAGACTGATACGCCTTGCCGCAAGAGTGCCGCGCACTTGGCCACGAAACTGTTCCGCTTCTCGGGACGGTCCTTGTTCGCCGGACTGACAATCTCGATCGCGGCCACGAGTGTCTGCTCACGTTCCGCGTCGTAGACGTGGACGGCGTACTCGTACTCCTCGTCGGGTTCAACTTCGATCGCGACACTCGGTTCGCTCGCGTCCCACTGTACGGTTGTCGCGCCGTTGCTTCCGTGCCAGGAGTTCCCGCGGGGTGAAGCCTGGGCCTCATCTGGCTCGTAGGTCGCGACATCGATCTCGTAGAACGAGCCGAGGCGAACGCTTGGGCTCGCGATAAATCCTGGCGGCAGCGTTTTCCGGAGTTGCTGAACGATCACCATCGGCCAACCGCCGTGGAGTCCTTCCCACGAGGCTCGTTTGCTCACGGGCGGTCGGAAGTGGTCGCGCAGGGGCATAGGTGTCCTCCTGGGGCAATTGTACCACGACCCGTGCGAAGGATTCCGTGTCGCGCGGCTCACACGGGGAAGGTGCGCCACCGGGTGCGGTCGAGCACGCGGGTCAGCGCCAGGAGGGCGGCGGCGGCGGCGGCGCACCACCCGTACAGCTCGAAGTACCGGCGGTACTGGAACGTCTCGACCGGCACCCGCTCGGCCGCGTCGATCTCGCGGTACGCCGCGAGCATGTCGGAACCCTTGGTCGCGACGAACGCCCGCGCCCCGGTCATCTCGGCGACGGCCCGCAGCGTCGCGCGGCCCTGGCGGCGCTCGTCGTCGGCCGGCGCGGCCGGGTCGGGCTCCGGGCCGGCGTCGATGGTGTACACCTTGTACCCGAGGTTGGCCGCGAGTTGCGCCGCCTGCCGCGGCCACAGCCCCGCGTCCGGCCCCTCCTTCGACTGGACGTGCTGGCCGTCGCTGAGCAGCACCACCACCTTCGTCCGCGTGCCGGGCGTCGCTTCGAGCCGGACCAGCGCCTCGGCGATCGCGTCGCCCACGTTCGTCCCCGCGTCCACCCCGCCCTTCACGGCGAGCCCGTCGGCGATTTTCAGCAGCACCGAGTGGTTGAGCGTGAGCGGGCACACGGTCTGCGGGACCGAGGCGAGCGCGACGAGGCCGATCTGGTCGGCGGCCCGCGGCTCGAACGTCGTGCCGTCCGGGGCCGCGCCGCCGGCGACGAACAGCTTGAACGCGCGGCGGGCGGCGTCGAGCCGCGTGACCTCCGGCTCGCCCGGCGCCCACGCCACCTTCCCGCCCATCGTGTCGCTGACGTCCAGCACCATCATCACGGCGATGGCCTCGGCCGGGAGCCGGGTCCGCTCGTCGGGCACCCGCGGCCCGGCGCACGCCAGCACCAGCGCGAGGCACGCCAGCCCCCGCATCGCCGCGCCGCCCCACCGCGCGCGGAACGCCCGGCCGCCGCGGGGGCCGGCGAACAGCGTTGCGTCGCTGAACCGGAGCGCGGGCGCTGTTCGTCGCGCCCACGACGAAGCGACGAGCAGCGCCAGCGGGCTCAGCCAGAGGAACCACGGGTGTGCGAACGACAGCGCGGGCATCCCGTCAGTGTAGCGGACCGGCGGCCGGTTCTCATTGATTCGGCGCGGTCGCGCCACCCCTCGCCGAGGAACTCCGATTTCGCCAAATCATCATAATTCTTGCGGACAAATTTGCATCAGATCGACATTTGCGGGCGTGCAACACGTTTGGTGGAAGTGAATTACGACGGGCGGACTGCTCGGCGGCGGCGCGGGTCCTCAAGGGCCAAAAGTCCGGACGAACTGACCCGTCGGGCGACCGTCAGGGCGGGTCCCAGCCCCCGGGGGTCCACGGGTTGCACCGGCAGATCCGCCACGCGCCCTTCGCACAGCCGAACACCGGCCCGTGCTTCTTCACGGACAGGATGAAGTACTCGCTGCACCCCGGCTGGAACCGGCACATCGGCGGGAGCAGCGGCCGCAGGAACCGCTGGTACCCGCGGACACACAGCACCATCAGGCCGCCCAGGGCGAGGGCCGGGCCGCGCCAGAGCCAGCGGATCGCGTTCACGGCGCGCCCTCCGGGCGGGGCTCGGCGGGCCGGGGGCCGAGCTTCCGGGCCGCCTGGCGCGCGACCCGCACCAGCGACGCGGTGACCGCGGCCTGGGTCGGCTCGGGGCCGGGCCGCGGGATCATGATGAAGTCGGTGCCCGGCGGCAGGTCGTGCTGCGACCGCCGGAACGCCTCGCGGAACAGCCGCTTGTACCGCCCGCGGACCACCGCGTTGCCCACCTTCTTCGACACCGAGCACCCGAGCCGCGGGTGCGGCAACTCGTTCTCGCACGCGTACACGATCAGCACGTCGTCCGACGCGGACCGCTTCCGCTTGTAGCACCGGTCGAACTCGGCCGGGGTCTTCAGCCGGTGGGTCTGCGGGAACGTCAGGGGCTTCGGCGGGGCGGTCATCGGTCGGGCCTCAACTCGGGCAGGTGGCCGGGCGAACCCTGAGCGCCAGCGAGGGGGTGCGCGATTTGACGGCGGCACTCGTTCGGCGGCAGCAACAGCACCAGGGATCGTGGCGAGCCGGGAGCGTCAGCGACCGGAGTTCCTGGTCAGCGCCCACCTCCGGTCGCTGACGCTCCCGGCTCGCCGGGCACCCGGGTTTCTCGACCGCCGGCCGGTCCGGGCAACCACGAGCCCACCCCCTCGCTGGCGCTCAGGGTTCGCCCCAATGCGGGCGTCTCATCCCGAATCGCATGGATTCGTTTTTTAGTTGGTGGGGCAGGCATTCTTGCCTGCCTTCAGACGCCTTCGGAGGCAGGCACGAATGCCTGCCCCACCAGGAGCAACTGATCCACGCGATTCGGTATCACTCCTCCAGACGGACACGTCAGGCCCACGCGACGTTCGCCCGGGGGGTCTGCGGGTTGAGGTTCGCGAACTCCTCGATGAGCTTGCGGCTCGCCTCGTCGACCTCGCCGGGCGGGACGAGCACCTTGAACACGAGGTACTGGTCGCCGCCGTTGATCCCCTTGCCGCGGAGCCGGAGCCGGGTGCCGCCGGACGTCCCCGGGCGGACCTTCACCTCCAGCCGCTCGCCGGCGATCGTCGGCACCTCGACCTTCCCGCCGAGCACCGCCTCCGCGACGCTGACCGGCACGTCGAGCAGGACGTCGTTGCCGTCGCGGCGGAAGTACGCGTGCGGGGCGACCTTCACCCGCAGCAGCACGTCCTGCGGGCGGGTGTCGTCCCCCTTCACGCGGAGCTTCTTGCCGTCCTCGATCCCCGCGGGCACCCGCACCTCGATCTGGTCGTCGCCGACCTGGATGGCGACGGTCCCGCCGGTCGCCGCGACGAGGAACGGGACGGTGATGTCGGCCTCGATCGGCTCGACCGGCTGCCGCCGGGCCCGGGGCCGCGCCCGCCGCCGGCCCCCGCCGAACAGGTCGCCGAGGTCCGGCCCGTCCCCGCCCGCGCCCCCGCCGCCGACGAACCGCTTGAACAGCTCCTCGGCCATCTCGGGGTCGATGTTCGGGCCGCCCCCGCCCCCGAACCCCCCGCCGCCGGGGAACCCGCCACCGCCGCCCGGGAAGCCGGCGTGCGGCGGGCCGGCGAACCCGAACTGGTCGAAGTTCGCCTTCTTGGCGGCGTCGCCGAGGACCGCGTAGGCGTCCTGCACTTCCTTGTACGCAGAGTCCGCGGCCTTGTCGCCCGGGTTGCGGTCCGGGTGGTGCTTCTTGGACAGCTTGCGGTACGCCTTCTGGATCTCGTCCGCGGACGCGGACTTGGAGACGCCGAGGACTTCGTAGGGATCGCGGGGCATGGTGGTGGTTGTCATGGCGTAACGGGGAACCGTGGACCGGGTCATTGTACCGCGGGGCGCGCGCCGGCACCGCTGGCGTTTAGATTCGGCGACGGGTACAACGGATTCGCGGGTTCCGGGGCGTCCGAACCTGCGGCGGGGCGCGGGTGTCCGAGCGCACAGGCAACCCTCACCCCGGAGGCGCACATGGGCGACGAAGACGGGTTCCTCCAGAAGCTCCGCGACAACCCCGCCGACGACACGACGCGCCTCGTGTACGCCGACTGGCTCGACGAACGCGGCGACGCTGTGAGCGGCGCGAAGGCCGAGTTCCTTCGGCTCACTGTGCGGTTGCTGGAGCCCAACCGGAGTGCCGGTTGGCGCAAGGGACGGCGTCAGGATCTTCAACCGCTCGCCGCGGCGCTCCCGACCGAGTGGCTCGCGGTGGTGAGTCGGCTGAAAATCGAGAACTGTGCCGGGAAGCGAGCCGAGGCTCGAAACGAGCGACGCCTCCGCCAGTTGTTTGAGTTCGTGTGCGAAAAGCGGTGGGACGAGTTGACGGCGACAGACGACGACGCGGTTCGGTTCTGTGGGCAGTGCAAGGAGACGGTCCACTACTGCGACACGATCGCGGACGCTCGACAGAGCGCCGAACTCGGGCGCTGCATCGCCGTGGACCTCGGCGTCATCCGTCGCCACGACGACCTGAGCCCGCGCCGGTACTGGGCGGGTCGACCGAGTGCTGAAATGCTTCGGAAAGAAGAGGAGCGTTGCCAGATCGATGCCGTGTCACAGGCGCGTGAGGAAGCGAAGCGGAAGCAGCGGGGCGACGCGGCACCTCAGCAGCGGGGCGACGCGGCACCTCCGGTGTCTTGAGCCCCGGAGGGGCGGCGGATGGTAGCCAGGGGTGCGGCCCGCTTCGGGCAAACCCCTGGTCCCCGGCGCAGTGCGGATCGCCCCCGGACCAGGGGTTACGGTCGTCGGGCTCGCTCCACCAATGGCTACCATCCGCCGCCCCTCCGGGGCTCGAACCGGGGTATCACACCAGCCCTTCGGCCGCGACTGCTTCGACCGACGCCTCGAACGCGCTCACGGTCGCGCGCACAACCTCGGGCGTGTGCGCGCAGCTCGTCATCCCGGCCAGGCCCCACCAGTCGACGCCGTTCAGCAGCATCGCCTGGCGGAGGGCGAACACCAGCTTCATGTCCTTGGGGCCGTCGAGGGCGTTCACGTCGCCCCCGAGCGGCACGAAGCCGTCGGTGTCGCCGGTCGCCGGCCGCGGGCGCTCGCCGGTGTAGTTCGGCACGACCCGCACCATCGAGAAGTCGCCGTAGGCGACCCACGGCCAGTTCCGCGCTTCGAACAGTGCGTTGAGTTCGTTCCGCAGCGTGCAGCCGGCCTCGTTCGCGAGGCGGCACGGCTCGCCCGTTGCGATGCGCTTCAGCGTCGCGACGCCGGCGGCCGCCGAGAGCGGGTTCGCGTTGTACGTCCCGGGGTGCTTCATCTTCGGCTTGCCCGGCCGCGGTTCGATGTACGCCAGCACGTCGGCCCGGCCCGCACAGCACCCGCCCGGCAGCCCGCCCGCGAGGATCTTCGCCAGCGTCGTGAGGTCGGGGGTCACGCCGTAGTGCGATTGCGCGCCGCCGGGCGCCACGCGGAACCCCGAGATCACCTCGTCGAAGATCAAGAGCTTGTCGTACCTGGTGCAGAGGTCGCGGAGCCCACTCAGGAACGCGCCGCGGATCGGCACGGCACCCCAGTGCCCGCCGGTCGGTTCGAGGATCACCGCCCCGATCTGCGCGTCGGCCTTCAGTGCGGCCTCGACCGCGTTCAGGTCGTTCGGCGGCACCGCGACGCACTGGCCCGACACGGCGTCGGGCACGCCGGGCACCGTGGTGGCGTCGTAGGGCGGGTCGGCGGAGACGGTGACGTAGTCGTGCCACCCGTGGAAGTGGCCCTGGAACCGGAGGAACTTCGGCTTGCCGGTGAACAGCCGCGCCAGCCGCAGCGCCATCAGCGTGGCCTCGGTGCCGCTGCCGGTGAACCGCACCCGCTCGGCGCTCGGGACGAGCTTCTGGACGAGCTGGCCCCACTCGATTTCGAGGTCGTGGCACGCGCCGGGGTGGGTCCCCTTCCCCATCTGCTCCTGCACGGCCCGCACCACGTCGTCGGGGCAGTGGCCGAGGATGTGCGAGCCGTGGCCGACGAAGTAGTCGACGAGCGTGTGGCCGTCCACGTCCCACTTGTACGCGCCCTTCGAGTGGGTGACGTAGACCGGGAACGGGTCCATCATCCGCGTGTCGTGCGTGACGCCGGTGGGGAACACCTGCTTCGCCCGCTCGAACCGCGCCTTCGATCCGGGGAACTCGGCGGTGTAGCGCTCGGCGAGCGGGCGCGTCGCGGCGGCGGTCGCGGGCATGGCGGAACTCCTGGAAGGGGAGCCGTTAGTTTAGCACCAGAGGACGGAACCCCAGAGGACAGAGGGACGGAAGCGAAGAGGCCACGCGGTCTTCATCTGTCCTCTGTCTACTGGGGTTCCGTCCTCTCGCCGTCACGACCGGGCGGGCGGGAGGAACGGTGCGGCCCACGCCGCGTCGTCGGGGGCGAGCCGCGGCTCGGGCGGGCCGCCGTAGACGTAGTTCGCGTACCGCCCCTCGTCGTAGACGCGATCGACGACGGCCTTGAGGTCGAGCGTCGCGTCGGGATCGGGCGCTCGCAGCGGGACCGGGAGCACCGGGAGCGGGTCGCGAACCCGCCACGGCCACACGCCGGCCTCGGGCCGCTCCTCGACGCGGCTCACGATCGCGCAGTAGTCGCACGTCGGCAGCTCGCTCGGCGGCATCCGCGGGCCGCCGCGGAGCAGGTCGATCTCGATGAAGTGCGCCCGGGAGCGGAGGATCTCCTCGCGGATCGCCATGTAGCGTTCCCGGTGGGCACCGGGGTACTTGTTCACCGGACTCAGGAACTCGATGAGCGTCACCGTCTGTTCCGTCTCCAGGTCGCGGATCAGCACGTGGGGGCACTTCTCGACGTCTGGAACGTCCAGGTGTCGCCGCTCTGGCGGCGGCTCGGTGACGTACTTCCGTGTCCCGACCTGCACGATGTAGTGCTCGGGAAGCTGCGCCGCGAGCTGTGCGTTGGCTGCGCAGATGAACGAGAGCCGAAAGGTGGACCAGACCGATTCGCGTTCCAGGTACGGGTTCATTCCCGGGAATGGTGACGGCATTGCTGGCCCTCCGTGGTGTGATTGTACCACCGGGGCGGGCGCGCTGGGTGATCGGACGTGCGGGGCTGGGGGCGGTGCGAGGTGACAGAGTCGGCGGGCCGAAAAATACAACTACCCAGGCGGTTGGCAGCCTCTCCCCTCTGCCAACGCACCTGGGTAGTCGAAGTAGCAGAGCTGATCCGAGTCACCTTCTGAGTGGCCTCTCCCCTCCACTCAGTCGGTCAGTTCGTTTCAGTCTCGCCGACCGAGTAATAGCAGCCCCGGTGCCAACGGCCCCGAAAAATCTCATCCCCGCGGCGCGGCCTGACGAAAACACTTACGATGCAAGCGGTTCACGCACCGCAACGCGGCCCTTGGTTCCGAGCGATCGTGGACTTCCACGGGCCGCCGGTTGCTGACGTCGCGGGCACCCGAACCGGGCCGCTGCCGCGCCTCGCGACACCGGGATACGAGTGCGGTCCGCGTTGACGTTCCCCGCCCCGTCGCCATACCATCCTGCTACGGGCATCGCAGGGTTCCGCCCCGGAGTCGCCATGGCCACGGACATTCGCCTCAAGGAAGAGCTGCCGACCGTCACCGACCTGCTCGTCGAGACGTACACCGAGTGCAGCCGGCTCAACCACCTCGGGCACGAGCCGCTGCCGAGCCGCGACGCCGTCGCCGAGATCGTCGCCGACCTCTACGAGGTGCTCTACCCCGGGTACGGCAAGCGGCAGAACCTCCACATCGGCAACATCGCGTACTACGTCGGGAACATCATCGACGCGCTGCACGACAAGCTCACCAACCAGATCGCCCGCGCGCTGCGGCACGAGCTGTGCGAGGAGTCCCCGCACGTCGACTGCGAGAAGATGGCCCAGCCCAAGGCGGTCGAGCTGCTCCGCCGGCTGCCGAACATCCGCAAGGTGCTCGAGCAGGACGTGGACGCGGCGTTCCGCGGCGACCCGGCCGCCCGCACGCACCACGAGGTCATCTTCAGCTACCCCGGCCTGGAGGCGATCACCGTCTTCCGCGTCGCCCACGAGCTCTACGCCCTCGGGGTGCCGTTCATCCCGCGGATGATGACCGAGTTCGCGCACTCGAAGACGGGCATCGACATCCACCCCGGCGCGACGATCGGCCCGGGGTTCTTCATCGACCACGGCACCGGCGTCGTGATCGGCGAGACGACCGACATCGGCGTGGGGGTGAAGATCTACCAGGGCGTGACGCTCGGCGCGCTGAGCTTCACGAAGGACGACGACGGCGAGCTGCTCAAGGGCAGCTACAAGCGGCACCCGACGCTGAGGGACGGCGTGGTGGTGTACGCCAACGCGACGATCCTCGGCGGCAACACGGTGGTCGGCGAGCGGGCCGTGATCGGCTCGAACGTGTGGCTCACCGAGAGCGTCCCGCCGGACACGACGGTCGTCCTGGAGAAGCCCCGGCTCCGGCTCCGGGGCTCGAAGCTCGGCCACGAGCCGCTCACCTACGAGATCTGACCGCCGTTTCGTTTGTTGCGTCTGTTTCGACGGCTGCGTATAATTCGGGCGGAGGTTCCCGCCATGCTCCCGCAATTGAACCGGTTCGCGCCCACAGCCCCGACCGATGCCGAGGTGGCGGTCGCGAAGGAGTCTACTCGCCGGCTAAGCGAGCGGGCGCACGCGAAGGGGCTCCGACTCGTGACCGACGGAAGCGGTGGGGACATCCCCCTGCCGCCGGTCGCCGCCCGGCTCGTCCGCGAACTCCTCGCCGCGCTCGCCGAGGGTCAGGCGGTCGTCGTGCTCCCGCTCCACGCCGAACTCACCACGCAGGAGGCCGCGGACCTCCTGGGCGTGTCGCGCCCGCACCTCGTCGGGTTGCTCGACGCGGGCCGGCTCCCCCACCGCAAGGTCGGGCGGCACCGCCGCGTGCGGGCCGGGGACGTTCTGGCGTACCAGCGGGCGGAACACGCGGCCCGGCAGCGGACCCTGGACCAACTCGCGGCCGACGCGCAGGAACTCGACATGGGGTACTGACGTGCCCGCGTTCACCGCACTGTTCGACGCGAACGTCCTGTACCCCGCGCCGCTCCGCGACTGCGTGATGCGCCTGGCCCTGACCGGACTGTTCCGGGCGAGGTGGTCGAACGACATTCACGAGGAGTGGATCCGGAACGTGCTCGCGAACCGGTCCGACCTGACCCGGGAGCGGCTCGAACGAACCCGCGACCTGATGAACGCGCACGCCGGCGACTGCCTCGTTACCGGGTACGAGGCGCTGGTCCCATCACTCGCCCTGCCGGACGAGGGCGACCGCCACGTCCTCGCGGCCGCGATCGCCGGTCGCGCCGACGTGATCGTGACGTTCAACTTGAAGGACTTCCCCGACGACGCCCTTCGACCGTTCGGCGTCTCCGTCCAACACCCCGACGAGTTCGTCTGCGACCTGATCGACCTCGATTCGGGAGCGGTCGCGGCGGCGGTTCGGGCGCAACGGGCGAGCCTGAAGAATCCGCCGCGCTCGGCCGCGGACTTGCTCCAAACATTGCGTGATAACGGTCTGGTGCGGACCGTGGACCGACTCACCCGACACCTGGACGAACTGTGACCGAACCCGACGCGGCCCGGCTCGACGACTACCGGTTCCAGATGGGCCGGGACGCGGGGAACCTCGCGCTCGTGCTCGACTCGCTCACCGACGCGATGGTCGCGCTCAACCAGCACCTGGTCTACTACCGCCTCGGGCCGGGCGACCGCACCACGCCCCCGCCCGACCTCGCGCCGCTCCTCGGCGTGCTCGCCGACGCCAAGGGGCTCGTTCAGGAGTCGCTGCTGCGGCTGAAGGGGTCGGGCGAGTGAGGTGAATCGTTATGCGGCCCGGATTGCAACTCGTACCAAGACGAAAGCATGAAAGATAAGGGTACTAAACACGCACCAAAGCCCGACCCACCACCGCCAATCCGAGTAGCCACGCGAAACCAACCATCCAAACAAGCCGAAGGGGACACCAAAGCAGGGAAACCAAGCCAACATCGCCGCAAAAATGAGGAGAAGATCGCTTCCAAACCCTGGTGGCTTCTCGGGGGAATGAGATGCTACAGGTGGTGGAAGACGGTCTTCTTGAGAGCTCTCCACTGCCTCCGGCGAATGACCGGGGGCGTAGCTCCGGTTCATCAACCTCAACCCCCAGGGGAACACCAGTACCAGCCAGAAGAGATTTGCAGGAAAAAAATTGAGAGCCGCGCGTTGAACGATCAACGCCCGCATACACCCGGGACAAGCGCGGTAATGCGCTTCTTGCCACATTGCTCCGGCACCAAAAAAAACGATTAGATCGACGTATTTATACTGCTTCAGACTGTTCGTCATGTCGTCGCAGACAGGACACGGCAAAACATCGCCCTCGGGGAAACCGTCGTTGTCGTGATAGCGGTCCCACTGATTGGGCATCACATCACCATGCGGCGCTTGACGGTGCGGGCGGCGTTACAAGCCGCACAGATCCCCCGGATCACCAGCGTGTGCGCCGTGCCGCGGAACTGGTGGGCGGCGGTCACGTCCCGCAGCACCGCGTCGATCTGCTCGCTCTGGAACTCGATCATCGTGCCGCACTGCTCGCACACCAGGTGGTCGTGCGCCGGGTAGCCGTAGTCGTGGTCGTACACCGTCCCCGTGGGCAACTCGATCCGCCGCAGCAGGCCGGCGTCCACGAGCTTCAGCAGGGTGCGGTACGTGGTCGCGCGGCTCACCTTCTTGCCGGCCTTCTTCAACTCGTCGATGAGCTGCTCGGCCTCGAAGTGCGAGTGCTTGGCGAACACGTGCTCGACGAGTTCGCGCTGCTGCTCGGTGAACCGCTGCGGCTTGGGCCGGCTCGCGAGGTACTCCCGGAACTTGCTCTCCGGGGTCTGCGAGACCGGGACGGAGGCCAGGGACACGGCGCAACCCTCCGGGCGGAACTGACGGGC